>NZ_BAABHS010000040.1:0-70483 GCF_039542225.1 Yinghuangia aomiensis
TTTCCGGTGGTCTTGGCGAAGAGGAAACGCCCGGTCCCATTCCGAACCCGGAAGCTAAGCTCTTCAGCGCCGATGGTACTGCACTCGAAGGGGTGTGGGAGAGTAGGACGCCGCCGGAATTTACTTAGAAAGCCCCGCCCGGGTGACCGGGCGGGGCTTTCTGCATTTCCGGACCCGCTCGTTGTTCGTGAATTGGCGTGCATCAGGTCGACGTGCGTGTAGGCCCCTCCCGCCCGGGAGGGGCCTTTTGCGTTTCCGGTCGGTCCCGCGGGCCGGCCGCATCGCAGGCCGGCCGCACAACAACCCCTACAACCGCCCCGCAAGCTTCAATGCCAGATACACATCCGTCAGCTGCGAAGCCAGTTCGACCGGCGGAGCGTCCACCACGCTGACCCCGTGCCGCTGGAGTTCGGCGGCGGTGTCGCGGCGCTCGCGGAGTTCGCGTTCGGCGGCCGCGGCGGCATACACCGCTTCCGCGGTGCCGCGGCCGCCGGCCATCGCGGTGAGCGCCGGGTCGGCGACGGCGGCCACGACGACCTCGTGCCGGTCGGTGAGCTGAGGCAGGACCGGCAGGAGGCCTTCGCGGACGGCTTCGGCGTCCAGGCCGGTGAGCAGGACGACGAGGGAGCGGCGCTTCGCGCGGCGGATGATCTCGGCGACCAGCCGAGGTGCGTTCGCTTCGACGAGTTCGGGTTCCAGGGGTGCCATGGCCTGGACGAAGGTCGGGAGGACGGCGGTGCGCGAGGCGCCCCGCACGTCCGCGCGGACCCGGCGGTCGTGCGCGAGGAGGTCCACGCGGTCGCCCGCTTTGGCGGCGACTGCGGTCAGCAGCAGCGCGGCGTCCATCGCCGCGTCGAGCCGCGGTGCGTCGCCGATGCGGCCCGCGGAGGTGCGGCCGGTGTCCAGCACGACGAGGATGTGCCGGTCCCGTTCCGGCCGCCAGGTGCGGACCACGACGTTCTGGGCCCGCGCGGTGGCCCGCCAGTCGATCGAGCGGACATCGTCGCCGGGCACGTACTCGCGCAGCGCGTCGAACTCGGTGCCGCGGCCGCGGGTGAGGACGGCGGACCGGCCGTCCAGCTCACGCAGTCGTTCGAGTTTGGACGGCAGCAGGCGGCGGCTTGGGAACGCAGGCAGGACGCGGACCGTCCACGGCACCTCGTGCGAGCCTTGGCGGCCGGCGATGCCCAGCGGGCCGAGGGACCGGACGGTCACCCGGTGCGCGGACCGGTCACCGCGCCGGGTGGGCCGCAGGTCGGTCGTGATGCGGGCGCGTTCGCCGGGTCGGATCGCGAGGGTGTGGCGCTGCTCGTGCGCGCCGGCGCTGGGCGGCCAGGCGTCGCGGAGCCGGCCGTCGACCGCGCGTTCGGACGGGTTGTCCACCGTGAGCGTGACGCGCGCGGGTTCGCCGAGTCGGACGGTGGTGTCGCCGTCGCGGGTGAACTGCAGCGCGCGGACCGGTCCGGCGAGGACGAGGTCGATGACGACGAGCGCCGCGAGCACGCCGCACACGAGGGCGACGCCGGTCCACGAGGGGATCAGCAGCCCTACGACGAGCGCGCCGACGGCGGCGGCCAGGGCAGTGCGCGCGGTGAGCGTCATCGAGGCTCCGTCTCCTTCCTACGGGCTACCGGGCCTGACTGGGGCGGACTGGGGCTGACCAGGGCTGGAGGACCGGACTGCCGAAACATTCGGCGTCGGCTGGGGGGATGCACACGGCCGGTGTGATGGTCTGACTTTTATTGGGGTCCCCTTGCCAACCTGCTTAGCAGGTGGGGTGGTTGGGGTGGCGGGGGCTGTCCACAGGTGCGGTGGGGGTGGGACGCATGGGCGGGGGGTCGTCCACAGCTCCTCACCACGGCACCGGTGTCGAATCGGCTCGCCCACCGTCCCCCACCCTCACCGCGGCACCGGCACCGAAGCCAGCACCGCATCCACCACCGAGTCCGCCGTGACGCCCTCCAGCTCCGCTTCCGGGCGCAGCTGTACGCGATGCCGCAACGTCGGCTTCGCGAGCGCCTTCACATCGTCCGGTGTCGTGTAGTCGCGGCCCGACAGCCACGCCCACGCGCGGGCGGTCGCCAGCAGCGCCGTGGCGCCGCGCGGCGAGACGCCGAGCTGCAGGGACGGCGAGGTGCGGGTGGCCCGCACCAGGTCCACCACATACGCCAGGACGTCGGGGTCCACCCGCAGCGCGCCGACCGCGGCGCGGCCCGCCGCGAGTTCGGCCGGGCCCGCGACCGGGCGGATGCCCGCCGCGTCCAGGTCGCGCGGGTCGAAGCCCGCCGCGTGGCGGCGCAGGACGTCGATTTCCTCGTCGCGGCCGGGCAGCGGCACCGTCAGTTTCAGCAGGAAGCGGTCGAGCTGGGCTTCCGGCAGGGGATACGTGCCTTCGTACTCGACGGGGTTCTGCGTCGCCGCGACGACGAACGGGTCGGGCAGCGGCCGCGGCGTGCCGTCCACCGAGACCTGGCGTTCTTCCATCGCCTCCAGCAGCGACGCCTGGGTCTTGGGGGGCGTGCGGTTGATCTCGTCCGCGAGCATCAGGTTGGTGAAGACCGGGCCCGGGCGGAAGGAGAACTCCGCGGTGCGGGCGTCGTAGACCATCGACCCGGTCACGTCGCCCGGCATCAGGTCGGGCGTGAACTGCACGCGTGTGGACCGCAGATCGAGGGCGCGGGCCAGGGTGCGGACCAGCAGCGTCTTGGCGACGCCCGGTACGCCTTCGAGGAGCACGTGGCCGCGGCACAGCAGGGCGATGACCAGTCCGGACACGACCGAGTCCTGTCCGACCACGACCTTGGCGACCTCGCCCCGCAGGGCTTCCATCGCGGCGCGTGCCGCGTCGCCGGACGGGAGGGCGGCGGTTTCCTGGGTGGTGACGGGTCCGCTCACGGCTGGGGTTCCCCTGTCTTGACGTGTTCTTCCAGCAGGTCGAGGCGGTCGGCGAGGGCGATCAGGCCGTCGTCGCCGATCGGGACCGCACCGTACAGAAGATCGTGGATGTCGGCCGCCGGCCGGCCCGTGCGTGCCGCGGCCGCGTCGGCGAGGGCGGTGGGTGCGGCCGCCGACGGGACGCCGAGGCGGGCCGCGATGCGGGCCCGGGCCGCGGCGCGGAGTTCCTCGGCGGCGTGTCCGGCGGTGCGGCCGCGCCGGTACAGCCGGGCGCGGCCTTCGGCGGTCTCGGTGGCGCGGACGACGACGGGCAGCGGCTCGGTGACGACGGGGCCGAGGCGGCGGGCCCGGTACAGCGCGAACAGGACGACGGCGATGCCGAACTGCAGGATGCCGAACCGCCAGCCCGCCGGCAGCAGGTGCAACAAGCCTTCTTGGCCGCCGTCTTCGGCGTTCGACGGCAGGTACCACAGCACCGTCGGGTGGCCGCCGAGGAGTTGCATGCTCAGGGACGCGTTGCCTTGTTCGTCGAGGTCGCGGTTGCGCAGCGGGTTGCCGGTGCCGAACAGGACGACGTCGCCGCTTTCGCGCGGGACGACCGCCAGGGTCGGCTGTCCCTCCTGCGGGTAACAGCGCACGGCACCTTGGGCGTTGGAGATGTAGCCGCGGCCGCCGAGGTTGACGGAGCCGGCGCGTTCGGCTTCGGGAAGCGTGCAGCGGGGCTGCAGGACGCCGGTCGACACGGTTCCGGAGTCGGAGGCGTCGACGCCGAAGGCTTCCAGGGCCGCGGATTCGGGTGCGATCAGGACGGTGCGGGCGGGGCGGAGCACGCCGACGGCGCCGAGTTGTGCGTCGGTCAGGCGTTCGGGGAACGGGACGACGACGGTGGTGGTGTCGGGCGTCTGTTCGACCGCGGTGAGGAGCGCCGTGGTGTCGGTGACGAGTGTGACGTCGATGCCCTGGCGGCGCAGGAGTTCGGCGAGGGCGCGGGATCCGGACGGGTCGGCGGCGCGCGGGTCGAGGTCGCCGCGTTCGCGTCCGCCGGTGATGAGGACGGTGCCGGCGACCACGATCAGGACGAGCGCGGCGAGCAGCAGCGGCATGCGGACGGCGCGCCAGATCGCGGCGCCGTCGGGGCTGACGGAGGTGGTGCGGCGCGCGGCCGGGCGGTCCGTCGGCGGGGCGATCGGCTCGTCGGTGTCGGCGGAGGCGGCGGCCGACGGCGGCGCGGTGCTCATCGCGGTGTCCGGTCGGCGGCCGCGGCGACGGGTTCGCGGGCCGGGCGGGCGGCGGCGCAGCGGCGGTCGAGGTCGCGGAGGGTGGCGTCCATGGCCGCGGTGGCCGGGTGGGCGCCGTAGCGGACGTCGTCGAAGACGGCGGCGGCGGCGGTGAGTTCCGGGGCGAGGGCGGGGAGGCTGCGGCCGGCTTCGGCGGCGGCTTCGTGCGCGGTGCGGCCGGGGCGTTCGTCGAGGATCGCGCGTTCTTCGAGGCCGCGGACGATGGCGCGGAGGCGCTCTTGCACGGCGGTGTCCCAGGCGCCGCGGGCGGCGTGGGCGTCCGCGGCGGCGCGGTGGTCGGCCGCGGTGCGCGGTCGGGCGTCGGCGAACAGGGCGTCCTTGGCGGTCGCCGTGCGGTGGACGCGGAGCGGGCCGAGGCGCAGCCGTACCGCGATGACCGCGGCGACGACGAGGGCGAACAGCAGGACGAGTCCGAACGGTCCGCCGGGGGCCAGCGAGGTGGCCTTGTCGAGCAGGTCGGCGAACCGGTCGACGATCCAGTCGAACACGCGCTGGAACAGCGACGGGTCGTCCTGGTGGTAGATCTGCTTGGACAGTTCGTCGCGGGCGGCGTCCCGGGCCGGGTCGCGCGGGATGTCGACCGGCCCGGGCGGCGGTGTCGCGGCGGCCGGGACCGCCGCGAGCACCGCGTGGAGGGCATCGGTCACGAGGCCGCCGGGGTGGCGTCGTCCGGGACGAGGCCCGCGGCACGCGCGAGTTCCAGGTCCAGGGCCTCGCGGCGCATGCGCTGGTCGATGTAGAGGAGCGCGGTCGCGCCCGCGTTGAAGGGGAACGTGATGGCGTAGGCGATGACCCCGCCGATGCCCACGATCATGGCGTCGGTGAACGAGTCGGGGACGGCCGCGGCGCCGAACTGGGAGAACCCGGTGGCCAGGCCGAAGGGCGTCTGCACGATCGCGCCGAGGATCCCGGACAGGATCGTGATCAGCAGCAGGATGCCGCAGACCCGCCACCAGCTGCCGGTGACGAGTTTGCGCGACCGGGCGAGGGCCTTGCCGACGGTCTGCTTCTCGAGGATCAACGCGGGCGTGGCCAGGGCGAGCAGGACGTACGCGTAGACGAAGAGCACGCCGCCGCCGATGAACCCGAGCACGAGCACGGCGCCGCCGGCCGCGCCGAACAGCGCGGCGAGCACCAGTCCCGGCAGAAGGCATGCCAGGAATAGTCCCGCCGGGATGAGAGGCGTCAGCGCCGACACGCCGAGGAGCCGCCACAGCAGCGGCTTGGTGCCCTGCCAGGCGCGGTCGAGGGTGATGTCCTTGCCGAGCACGGCGCGGCTGACGACGAGCGTCAGGATGCCGGTGATCACGAGCTGCCCGAGCAGCATGACGACGAACAGCACGGCGGTGGAGCCGACCAGCGGCCCCATGATGTCCCTGAGCTGGTCGGTGTCGGGGTTCGGCTCGTCGAGCGGGGACAGGTCGACGTTCCGCAGGATGGCCCACTGCGCGGGGACGGCGATGGCCTGCGTCACCAGGGCCACGACCAGCGACAGCCCGATCATGAGCTTCCAGTGGGCGCGCATCGCCGCGATCGCCCCGTCCAGGACCTCGCCCACGCCGAGCGGACGCAGCGGGATGATGCCGGGCTTGGCCGCGGGTGTGGCCGACCCCTGCCAGCGCGGCGGCGCACCCCAGCCGGGACCGCCGGGCGCGCCCCAGCCGTGCGTCGGCGGCGGGCCGCCGGGGGCGCCCCACTTGGGTGTCTGCGGCGGACGGGGCTGCTGCGGGTCCGGCTGCTGATGCGGCGCACCCCAGCCCGGCGGGACACCGTTGCCGGACCCGCCGGGGACACCCCAGCCGGACGCGGCGGGCGGCTGCTGGGAGGACCAGCCCGGGGGGACGGGGGCGGCGGAGGGGGCGGCGTCGGCGCCGTCCGCGGCGGGGGACGCACCGGAGGCGGCCGACGGGGCGCCGGTGTCCGGGGTTCCGGGGGAGTCCTCCGAGACAGGGGAGTCCGGTGCGGCCGAACCGCCCGGCACGGCGTCCGCGGCCGCGTCGGCGCTCGCATCGACGTTCGCGACGGTGCTCGTGTCCGTGCTCGTGTCGGCGGAGGCCTTGCCCGACCCGTCCGCACCGGACCCGCTCGCGTCTGCTTCGCGGCGGGACGTCGCGTCCCCGCCGCGCGGTGCGTCGGCGGTCGGAGCAGTCGGAGCAGTCGGCTCGTCCTCGCTCGCCGCCTCCGCGCGCGGCGCGTTCAGGCGGGGCGCGTCCGTGGCCGTCCACGGGGCGTCCGGCGCGGTCGCTGCCGGGTCCGGGGCCGGGCCGGCGGGCGGCTCGGGGGCGTCGGCCGTGTCCGGTGTCCCGGCGTCGTCCGCCGCCGTCTCGGGCGGCGTGGGAACCTTCCGGGGCTCGTCGGCGGGGCGGCCCGGAGAGTCCGTCATCGAAGTTGCTCCTCGTTCCGGTTGGATGGCGGTCAATCGTGGCACGGTTTTGCCCGCGCCTGGCGGTCGACTCCCGCGTTTTCGATCGCGGGGGCACCCCCGGCCGACCGGCTCCCGGCCAGGCGCCGACCGGGAAAGTCCGGATCGCCGACGCAGCCGCAGGCCGACGGGCACCAAGCCGCACCCTCGCCCGGTGACCGCCGCAGGCGGACGGGGAGGACGCGGCCGCACTTCGCGCGGTCGCGCTCCCCGCGGCCGCGCCGCCGCAAGGGCGACCGCTCCACCCGCCACACTGCCACCCTGCGCGGCACACTTGCCGCATGCCCACCCTCCCCTCCGACGCCGGCTGGGACCCGCGCCCCGTCTTCTGGAGCGACGACCTCCCCACCGCTTACGGCCGCGGTCCCGCCGTCGTGCTCCTGGACCGGACCCGCCTGCCCGGCGCCGAGGCCCGGCTGGTCTGCAGTGACGTTCCGGCGCTGGTGGACGCGATCCGGCGCCGCGTCGTGGACGGCGGCCCGCTGCTCGGCATCGCGGCGGCCTATGGCGTCGCCCTCGCCGCCGCCCGCGGCGACGACGTCGAGGCGGCGGCCGACGCGCTCACCCGCACCGACCTCGGGCGGACACGCGACACAGCCGAGCCCGCGCCTGCCGTCGGCGCCCGGGTGCACGCGGCATACGACCCCACGCCCGCCCACCCCGCCCGCGAGACCTGGCGCACCTCGGCCCTCGCCTCCGGCGCCCGCCAAGCCCGCGAGGCCTGGCGGCAGTCCGCCCACGACCCCGCAGCGCCCCTCGCCGCCGCGCGGGCCCTCCACACCGCGGTCGACCGGACCAGCGCCGCCCTGGCCCGCCAGGGCGCCCGCCTGGCCGCCGAACTCCTCCCCGACCGCCCCCTGCGCGTCCTTACCCACGGCGACACCGGCGCTCTCACCCACGGTGGTGAAGGCACCGCCTTCGCCGTCGCCCGCGCCCTGCACCGCGCCGGACGCCTCGCCCGCCTCCACGGCGGCGCCGCCGCCGCGCTCACCGCCTACGAGGCCGAGCGCTGCGGCCTGCCGTACGCCGCCCTGCCCGACCCCCACACCGTCACCGACCCCGATGTCGCCTTCGAGTCCCTCGACGCCCTCGGCGGCATCGACCTCGTCCTCGTCGGCGCTCACCGCATCGCCGCCGACGGCGCCGTCACCAACACCGCCGGCACCCACGCCCTGGCCCGCCGGGCCGCGCGAGCCGGCCCCCGCGGAATCCCCGTCCTCGTCGTCGCCCCGGTTGCCGCAATCGACCCCCGCGCGCCCTCCGAAGCTGCCATCGTGGGCGGGATCCGTGATGCCGGTGAGGTCACGGAGTCCTCCCGCCGCGCCCTCGCGACGGCCGGCGATGCCTCCTCCGATCCGGCTTTCGATGTGACGCCACCCGCGCTGATCTGCGCGATTGTCACGGAAACAGGGGTTTTGTCGCCGGTGACGACGATCGCGATTGCCCGGATGAGTGCAGGTCACGATCCGGTAATGCGACGATGATGTCTATGAAGGGACGTGTCCTCATCGTCGACGATGACACCGCGCTGTCCGAGATGCTTGGCATCGTGCTGCGGGGCGAAGGCTTCGAGCCGTCGTTCGTGGCCGACGGCGACAAAGCACTCCAGACTTTCCGGGAGGTCAAACCGGACCTGGTGCTGCTCGACTTGATGCTGCCCGGCAGGGACGGCATCGACGTGTGTCGGCAGATCCGCGCGGAGTCCGGTGTACCGATCGTCATGCTCACCGCGAAGAGCGACACGGTCGATGTCGTCGTGGGCCTCGAATCGGGTGCCGACGACTACGTGATCAAGCCGTTCAAGCCCAAGGAGCTGGTGGCGCGGGTCCGCGCCCGGCTGCGCCGGGCCGAGGAACCGACACCGGAGCAGCTGGTGATCGGGGACTTGGTGATCGACGTCGCCGGGCACTCGGTCAAGCGCGACGGCCGGAACATCGCGCTCACCCCGCTCGAGTTCGACCTGCTGGTCGCGCTCGCCCGCAAGCCGTGGCAGGTCTTCACCCGTGAAGTCCTGCTCGAGCAGGTCTGGGGCTACCGGCACGCCGCCGACACCCGCCTGGTCAACGTGCACGTGCAGCGGCTGCGCTCGAAGATCGAGCGCGACCCGGAGCGGCCGGAGATCGTGGTGACCGTGCGCGGTGTCGGCTACAAGGCGGGCCCGGCCTGAGCCGCCCCGCCCCGACGAGTCCGAGACCCGTGACCTGATGGCCTACCCCTCGCCGCCTTCGCCGCTGCGCCGCGGCTGGTCCTTGTGGACCCTCGCGCTGCGCAGGGCGCGTGCCGCGGCGGGGCGGGTCGTCGCGATCTGGCGGCGGTCGATCCAGTTCCGCGTGGTGTCCACCACGCTGGTGCTGTCCGCTGCGGTCATGGTGCTGCTCGGCATCGTCGTGGTGGGCCAGGTGCAGGGCGGTCTCCTCGACGCGAAGGTGTCGTCGGCGACCGCGCAGGCCCAGGGCGGGTTCCAGGTGGCCCGGCAGCAGGCGTCCGCGCTGGCCGCCGAGGCCGGGCGCCAGCCTGCCCCGACGGGGACCGGCAGCGCGCCGGACACCGGCGGGTTCGACGTCAAGGACTGGCTGACCGGCCTGGTCGACCAGCTGTCCAGCGGCGGCAAGGGCCAGTACGACGTGGCCGTGCTCAGCCCCGACGCGACCGCCAACACGCAGGACACCCGCTGGGGCCCGCGCTCGTCCGGCAACGTGCTCGCCGACCTGAGCGTGCCGCGCGACCTGCGCACCGAAGTCGGGCGGCATTCCGGGGCGGCGTACCAGTTCACCCGGATCGTGCGCGAGTCGACCGAGCCGGGCGGCGGGCGGACGAGCACCAAGGGCGTGGTCGTCGGCGCGCAGTTGTCGGACCCGCAGGGCAACCACTACCAGCTCTACTACTTCTTCCCGTTCACCCCGGAGGAGAAGACGCTCGGGCTGGTACGCGGCACGCTCGCCACGGCGGGCGTGTTCCTGGTGCTGCTGCTCGTGGCGATCGCCGCGCTGGTCACCCGCCAGGTGGTCACCCCGGTGCGGATGGCCGCCCGGATCGCCGAACGGCTGGCCGCGGGCCGCCTCGAGGAACGCATGAGACCGAACGGCGAGGACGACCTCGCCCGGCTCGGCTCGTCGTTCAACAAGATGGCGTCCACACTGCAGAACAAGATCCGCCAGCTCGAAGACCTCTCGCGCATGCAGCGCCGGTTCGTCTCGGACGTGTCGCACGAACTGCGCACACCGCTGACCACCGTGCGGATGGCCGCCGACGTGCTGCACGAGGCGCGCGGCAACTTCGACCCCGCGGTCTCGCGCTCCGCGGAACTGCTGCAGACCCAGCTCGACCGGTTCGAGGCGCTGCTGTCCGACCTGCTGGAGATCAGCCGGTTCGACGCGGGCGCGGCCGTTCTGGAATCCGATGCGCTCGACCTGCGCGACCTGGTCGGCCGGGTCGTGGACGCCGCCGAACCGCTCGCCGAGCGCCGCGGCAGCCGCATCGTCGTCGCCGATCCCGGCCGCCCTTGCGTCGCGGAAGTCGATCCGCGGCGCATCGACCGGGTGCTGCGCAACCTGGTCGTGAACGCCGTCGAGCACGGCGAGGGACGCGACGTGGTGGTGACCGTCGGGGTCAACGACGACGCGGTCGCGGTGACCGTGCGCGACTACGGCGTCGGCCTCAAGCCCGGCGAGTCGTCCCTGGTGTTCAACCGGTTCTGGCGCGCCGACCCGGCCCGCGCCCGCACCACCGGCGGCACCGGCCTCGGCCTGTCGATCGCGCTGGAGGACACCCACCTGCACGGCGGCTGGCTGCAGGCGTGGGGCGAGCCGGGCGGCGGATCGCAGTTCCGGCTCACGCTGCCGCGCGCACACGGCGGCGAACTGGTCCGCTCGCCGCTGCCGCTGGAACCGCCCGACTCGCGCGCCAACCGCGGCCTGCACCTGGCCGGGACGCCCTACCGGCGGGCCGGCGGCCCGCCCGGCACCCAGGGGACGGGGACGCCGCCCGCGGGCCCGCCCGCCTCGAACGGCGGCTCGGCCCGGCCGGGGGACGTGCCGCGCGGACTGCCCGGCGGCGGCGCCCCGGCGACGTACAAGACGTACCCGACCAAGGAAGGCGGCGGCCGGTGAGCGCCAATCGAGTACCGCGCCGCCCGCACCGCGCGCAGAGCGGGCTCGGCCGCGCCCTGCGCGCCGGGGCCGCCGCGGCGAGCCTCGTGCTGCTCGGCGCGTGCGCGTCCATGCCCGGCAGCGGCAAGGTCGAGGACGTCACGCGCGGGAACGAGAGCCAGGCCGAGGACCAGCCCGTACGCGTCTTCGGGGTGCCGCCGCAGCGCGACGAGTCGCCCAAGAACCTCGTCGACGGGTTCCTCGAAGCCGTCACCAGTGACGAGCCCGAGTACCAGACCGCGCGCAAGTACCTCACCCCCGAGGCCGCCGCGCGCTGGAACCCGACGTCCGGCATCAAGGTCGTCGAGTCGTTCCCCGGCACCATCTCCCACCCGGTCGCCCCCGAAGGCGCGGCCGCCACCGTCGTCGACGTCACCGGCCAGCAGGTCGCCTCCGTCGACGGCGAAATGGCCTACCAGCCCTCGCCCGCACAGCTCGCCGAGACGTTCGAACTGCGCCGCAACGGCGACGGCCAGTGGCGCATCGACAAGCTGCCCGACGGCCTGCTGCTGTCCCGCGCGGACTTCCGGCGCATCTACAAGTCGGTCAGCCTCTACTGGTACGCCAGCCCCTGGAACACCCCGCTGCTCGTCCCCGACCCGATATACCTGCGCAGCCGCGTCACCCCCACCACCACGCTCGTGGAGAAGCTGCTCAAGGGCCCGACCAAGTGGCTCTCCCCGGTCGTGCGCAGCAGCTTCCCCCTGAACACCTCGCTGGTGGACCGCGCGGTCAACGTCGACGACACCGGCGCGGTGAGCATCCAGCTCAGCGACGAAGCCAAGCAGGCCCCCGCGGCCCAGTGCCTGGAGATGGCGTCGCAGGTGCTGTACACGCTCGGGCAGGTCACCAAGGTCGAGTCCGTCGAGCTGACCACGCACCGCGGCCCCAAGCTGTGCAGCCAGTCCAAGCAGGGCGCCCAGCAGTTCGACCCGGCGCTGCCGCAGACCACCCCGGTCGGCTACTACGTCGCCAAGGGCGCGGTGAACAGCCTGGCCGCGAACAGCACCCAGCCGGCCCCGCTGCCCGGCCCGTTCGGCGACGGCTCGCTCAAGCTCAGCGAGATCGCCGTCGCCCGCCAAGGCCGCCAGATAGCCGGGATCGACCAGAGCGACACCACCCTGTACGTCGGCCTCCTCGACAGCGTCGCCGGGGTCGAGGAGCGCGCCAGGGCCGGCTCCGGCCGCACGTTCCTCAGCCCCACATGGGACGGCCGCGGCGGCCTGTGGACGGTGGAACGCAACTCCTCCAGCGGCGCCACCCGCGTGCTGTGGGTCGACAAGGAAGGCACGATCCCGGTCACCCTCGAAGGCTTCGGGGAGAGCAAGGTCACCGGATTGCGCATATCCCCGGACGGCACCCGCGCCGCGCTGCTGCTCGACGAACGCCACCTGGTGACAGGCCGGGTCATCCGCGGCGTCGACCCGGTCCGCAAGGTCGTCTCGACGGTCACCATCGACGCGCCGCGCGTCCTCCTGCCGAACCTGGTGTCCGCCAAATCGGTGTCCTGGAACGGTGCGAACCGCCTGGTCGTCCTCGGCACCCAGGAGCAGGGCTCGATGCAGCCGCAGTTCGTCGACGTCGACGGCGGCAACACGGTCGGCATCGCCGCGGTGTCCGGCATCGAAGCCATCGCCGCCCCCGACGGCGCCGACCAGCCGCTGCTCGCCCGCTCCAGCGACCGCAACATCTACCGCCTCGAACCGGGCAACACCTGGAAGGCGATCCGCGAGGGCGAGTATCCGACGTATCCGGGCTGACCGACCCGGTCCGTTCCCGCCCACCCCCTTGCCGAGCCGACCGACCGAGCCGGTTCGGCCGGGTGTGCGAACCCGGCGCCCGCCGCTATACCCGATCCGGCGACACCGGTGTGGCGGAATGCCGAAAAGCGGGTGGAACCGGCTCCCATGCCGCACCGTGGAACGCATGCGGCACGACGAGAACGCCGAGCGGCGACCGTGGGCGCGCCCCCTGCGCCGACTCACCACCACCTGGGGTGACCTCGTCCTGCCCGCCTCGTGTGCCGGGTGCGGCCGGCCGGGTACGGCCGTGTGCGCCCGGTGCCGGGCCTACCTGCAATGCCCGCCGCACCTCGTGTCCCCGGAACCCGCGCCGCCCGGCCTGCCGCCGGTCGCCGCCGCGGCCGTGTACGAGGACCCGGTCCGGGCCCTGCTCATCGCCCACAAGGAACGCGGCGCCTACGCCGCCACCGCCCCGCTCGGCGACGCCCTCGCGGCCGCCGTCGCCACAGTCGTCGCGGTCCTGCCCGCGGCCCGCCGCCCTGTGCCGGTCGTGCTGGTGCCCGTCCCGTCGGCCCGCCGCGCCGTGCGCGCCCGTGGCCGCGACAGCACCCGCGCCCTGGCCTTGCGCGCCGCCCGCACACTCCGCGCCCGCGGCGTGCCCGCCCGCGTTTGCCCAGCCCTGCACCATGCCCGGCCGGTCGCCGACCAAACCGGTCTCACGGCCCGTGAACGTGCGGTGAACGTCACCGGAGCACTCGGTGTTTCCAGCAGGTTGGCACCCCTATTTGAGGGCATTAGTGTGGTGATCGTCGACGATCTCGTGACCACCGGGGCGAGTCTCGCGGAAGCGACCCGCGCGGCCGGTTCCGTGGGCGGACGGGTGATCGGAGCGGCCGTGGTGGCCGCGACCGCCCGGCGCCCGCACCGGGAAGCGAGTGGTCGGGACCCGAGTCCATCGGCGGTCGCTGAGGCGTTCGACCAGCTCGGCCGGACGGGCGGACAGCCCCACCGGCGTGGCGCAATGGATGGAGTTCTGCGTGGACATTGTCGTCAAGGGCCGAAAGACGGAGGTTCCCGAGCGGTTCCGCAAGCACTGCGTCGAGAAGCTGGACAAGGTCCGCAAGCTCGACGGCCGCGTGATCAGCGTCGACCTTGAGGTCTCCAAGGAGCGCAACCCGCGGATGGCGGACCGTTCGGACCGCGTGGAGATCACGCTGCGGAGCAAAGGGCCGGTCGTCCGGGCGGAGGCAGCAGCCACGGACCCGTACGCCGCGCTCGACCTCGCGATGTCAAAGCTGGAGGCACAGTTGCGCAAGGCTGCCGACCGGCGTCGCGTCCACCGGGGGCACCACGCCCCCATGTCCACGGGTGCGGCCACCGCGGAACTGAACGGAAGCACGATGGTCGGCGGGTCCCAGGTGGCCACGGCCGAGGAGCTGGACGAGTTGGCCGGCGTGAACGGCATGAACGGCAAGCGGATGGCCGGCCCCATCCAGGTCGACGGCGACGGCCCGCTGGTGGTGCGCGAGAAGGTGCACACCGCCCCGCCGATGACGTTGGAGACGGCGCTCTACGAGATGGAGCTGGTCGGGCACGACTTCTACTTGTTCGTGGACAAGGACTCGGCGCTGCCGAGCGTGGTCTACCGGCGCCGCGGCTACGACTACGGCGTCATGCATCTGCAGACCGGCGACCCCGACCTGGAGATGGACGAGGCGTGACGCGGTGACCGGGGTGACCGGGTGAGTGACCTCCCCGGCCGCCCGGGTTTCCCCGTCGGGAACCGACGCCCGCCGCCCCGCCCCGCGGGGCGGCGGGCATTTTCGCGGGCGCATTCGGGCCGTAACCGGGCAATCGACGCGAGGGGGCATTGCGGCGTGGCGATGACGTGGGATGCTGGAGCGGACACGGAGCGTACCGGGTCGGCCGAGGGGGAGCACACGGTGGGCGCACAGCACGTCCCAGGCGGCAGCACCGCGGACGGCTCGCACGCGGAGCCGATCCGGGTCCTCGTCGTGGACGACCACGCGCTGTTCCGGCGCGGCCTGGAGATCGTGCTCGCCGCCGAGCCCGACATCGAGGTGGTCGGCGAGGCGGGCGACGGTGCCGAGGCGGTCGACGCCGCACAGGACCTGCTCCCGGACATCGTCCTGCTGGACGTGCGGATGCCCCGGCGCGGCGGTATCGAGGCGTGCACCGCGATCAAGGAAGTCGCGCCCAGCGCCCGCATCATCATGCTGACGATGAGCGACGACGAAGCCGACCTGTACGACGCCATCAAGGCGGGCGCGACCGGCTACCTGCTCAAGGAGATATCGACGGACGAGGTGGCCACCGCCATCCGCGCGGTCGCCGACGGCCAGTCGCAGATCAGCCCGTCGATGGCGGCGAAGCTGCTGACCGAGTTCAAGTCGATGATCCAGCGCGACGACGAGCGGCGGCTGGTCCCCGCACCGCGGCTGACCGACCGCGAGGTCGAGGTGCTGCGGCTGGTGGCCACCGGCAAGAACAACCGGGACATCGCCAAGCAGCTGTTCATCAGCGAGAACACGGTGAAGAACCACGTCCGCAACATCCTGGAGAAGCTGCAGCTGCACTCGCGGATGGAAGCCGTGGTGTACGCGGTGCGGGAGAAGATCCTGGAGATCCACTGACGCTGCCGGACGGCGGGTCTCTGGTCAGGCGAGCAGCGCGGCGAGCGGGGCGCGTGCCGCCTCCGGGCTGACCAGCTCCAGGCGGACGCTGTCGCAGCGGACCCAGGACGCGGCTTCGCGCAGCGCGGCCGCCATCGCGTCCAGCGCCTTCTCGGACACGCGCGGGGACGCGAACGACAACTGCCGGGCGACGAGGGTGCGTCCGTCGCGGGCCGGGTCGACGCGGCCGATCAGCTTGCCGCCGGCGAGCAGCGGCATCGTGAAGTAGCCGTGCTGCCGCTTGGCTTTGGGGACGTACGCCTCGAGCCGGTGTTCGAAGCCGAACACGCGCGCGGTCCGCGGCCGGTCCCAGATCAGCGAGTCGAACGGCGACAGCAGCGTGGTGCGGTGCCGCCCGCGCGCCGGGCTCGCCAGTTCGGCGGGGTGCACCCACGCCGGGGCGGCCGTGCCGGTGCGGCCGGCGGACGGTCTGCCCCAGCCCTCGACCAGCACCGGGACCAGGGGGGTCGCCGGCAGCACGGACTCGACCTGCTCGCGGGTGAGGCGGTACTGGTCCATCAGGTCCGCGGTGGTGGCCACGCCGAGCTGGCGGCCGGCCTCGGCCACCAGGTTGCGGACGCACTGCTCGTCGGTGCGGTCGTCGCCCGTGTACTGCGCCGGGATGGCGCGTTCGGGCAGGTCGTAGACCCGTTTCCAGCCGCGGCGCTGCACGCAGACCACGTCGCCGAAGGACAGCGCGCGCTCGACGGCGATCTTGGTCTCCGACCAGTCCCACCACTCGCCCTTGTTCTTGGCCCCGCCCAGTTCGGTGGCGGTGAGGGAGCCCTCGGCGCGCAGCCGGTCCAGGACGCCGTCGTGCGCCTCGTCCGAGATCGGGTGCCCCGACCACAGGTGGCCGCGCTTGCGGTAGTGGCGGCGGCGGAACGCGAAGTCCGGCCACGACGACACGGGCAGCACGCACGCGGCGTGCGACCAGTACTCGAACGTGCCGGTGCCCGACCAGTAGGCCGACTCGACGGCTTGGCGCCCTATCGCGCCGAGGCGGGCGTACGGCACCAACTCGTGCGAACGCGCCAGCGTCGAGATCGTGTCCAGTTGCACCGCGCCGAGCCGGCCGAGGACGCCGCGCACCCCGGTGCGCCGCTCGACCGCGCCGAGCAGGCCCTGGGCCCGCAGCACGATCTTGCGTGCGTCGTCGGCGGTGAGCGTGGCGGCGGGGGACGGAACGGTCATGGACAACACCTTAGAACAAGTGTTCGCCTGCGAGCCCTGGCTTGCGTTATTCGGGCAGCGGCGGGTCGGTGGCCAAGCGCGCGTGCACGTGCTCGTCGGTGAAAACGCCTTCGCGGTCCGGGAAGGCATCCCGCATCACGCCTTCGAGTGCAAAACCGGCGCGTCGCGCGACCGCGCAGGACGCCTCGTTGGGGGCCGCGTGGAACAGCGCGATCCGGTGCAGGCCGAGTGCGCCGAACGCCCAGCGCGAGGCCGCGTTCACCCCGTGCACCGCTATGCCGCGGCGGCGGGCGTGCGGGCGCACCCAGTAGCCGACGTCCGCGGTGCGGTAGGAGAGGTCGATGTGCTGGACGCTGATGTCCGCGTAGACCTCGCCCGTCACCGCGTCCATGAGGGCGAACGACGCGTGGTTGCCCTCCTCCCAGAACCCGATGCGGCGGCTGAGCCACACCTCCGGATCGGTCCGGTGCGCGGGCGGCGGATCGGTCGGCGGCGGCATCCAGCGCCAAGCCAGGGGATCGGTGACCAGCTCGCGCGCGACATCCAGGTCCTGAGCCGTCCACGGGCGCAGTTGGTACTTGCCGGCGGCAATCTCCACGGGTTCCATCCCGGCATTGTGCCCCGGTCGGCCGCGTGCCTCCCGGTGGGTTGCGTCCTCGCATACCATGGGCGCATCGGCGGGACGGGCCCCGCCGTGCCGTCCGCCAAAAAGGCGGATGGGCGCCGTCCGGCAGGGAGCGACCACAGCGTGTCCATCTTCGACAAGGTTCTGCGCGCCGGCGAGGGCAAGATCCTGCGCAAGCTCACCCGCATCGCGGATCAGGTGGACTCGATCGAAGAGGACTTCACCAATCTCTCGGACGCGGAGCTGCGCGCCCTCACGGACGAGTACAAGGAGCGGTACGCCGACGGCGAGAGCCTCGACGACCTCCTTCCCGAGGCGTTCGCGACGGTCCGCGAGGCCGCACGCCGCACCCTCGGCCAGCGGCACTACCGCGTGCAGATCATGGGCGGCGCGGCGCTCCACCTCGGCAACATCGCCGAGATGCGCACCGGCGAAGGCAAGACGCTGGTGTCGACGCTCCCGGCGTACCTGAACGCGATCGCCGGCAAGGGCGTCCACGTGGTCACGGTCAACGACTACCTGGCCGAGCGCGACTCGGAGTGGATGGGCCGCGTCCACCGGTTCCTCGGGCTGAGTGTGGCCTGCATCCTGGCGAACATGCCGCCGCACGAGCGACGCAAGGCGTACGCGGCGGACATCACGTACGGCACCAACAACGAGTTCGGCTTCGACTACCTGCGCGACAACATGGCGTGGAGCCAGGACGAGCTGGTCCAGCGCGGCCACTTCTTCGCGGTCGTCGACGAGGTCGACTCGATCCTCATCGACGAGGCCCGTACCCCGCTGATCATCTCCGGCCCGGCCGACCAGGCGACGAAGTGGTACGCGGACTTCGCGAAGCTGGTCACCCGCCTCAAGCGCGCCGAGCCGGTCAAGGACGGCGAGACGCCGGTCGGCGACTACGAGGTCGACGAGAAGAAGCGCACCGTCGGCATCCTCGAGTCCGGTGTCGGCCGCGTCGAGGACTACCTGGGCATCGACAACCTCTATGAGGCCGTCAACACCCCGCTGGTGGGCTACCTCAACAACGCGATCAAGGCCAAGGAGCTGTACAAGCGCGACAAGGAGTACGTCGTCGTCGACGGCGAGGTCCTGATCGTCGACGAGCACACCGGCCGCATCCTCGCGGGCCGCCGCTACAACGAGGGCATGCACCAGGCGATCGAGGCGAAGGAAGGGGTGGACATCAAGGACGAGAACCAGACCCTCGCCACGATCACCCTGCAGAACTTCTTCCGCCTGTACGACAAGCTCGGCGGCATGACCGGTACGGCGATGACCGAGGCGGCCGAGTTCCACCAGATCTACAAGCTCGGCGTGGTGCCGATCCCGACGCACCGCAAGGTGCAGCGGCTCGACCAGGCGGACCTGGTGTACAAGACCGAGGAGGCGAAGTTCTCCGCGGTCGTGGACGACATCGCCGAGAAGCACGAGAAGGGCCAGCCGGTCCTGGTCGGCACGACCAGCGTCGAGAAGTCCGAGTACCTGTCGAACCAGCTGCGCAAGCGCGGCGTGCCGCACGAGGTGCTCAACGCGAAGTACCACGAGCGCGAGGCGCAGATCGTCGCGCAGGCGGGTCGCCGCGGCGCGGTCACGGTGGCCACCAACATGGCGGGCCGTGGCACCGACATCATGCTGGGCGGCAACCCCGACCACCTCGCCTCGGCGGAGCTGGCGCAGCGCGGACTCAACCCGGCCGAGACGCCGGAGGAGTACGAGCTGGAGTGGCCGGCCGCGCTGGACAAGGCCAAGAAGGCGGTCAAGGCCGAGCACGAAGAGGTCACCGAACTGGGCGGCCTGTACGTGCTGGGCACCGAGCGGCACGAGTCGCGGCGCATCGACAACCAGCTGCGCGGCCGTTCGGGACGCCAGGGCGACCCGGGCGAGTCGCGGTTCTACCTGTCGCTGGGCGACGACCTGATGCGGCTGTTCAAGGCCAACATCGTCGAGGCGGTACTGAACCGGGTCGGCGTGCCCGAGGACGTGCCGATCGAGTCGAAGATGGTGTCGAACGCGATCAAGTCCGCGCAGTCGCAGGTCGAGCAGCAGAACTTCGAGATCCGCAAGAACGTCCTGAAGTACGACGAGGTCCTCAACCGGCAGCGCGAGGTCATCTACGGCGAGCGCCGCCGGGTGCTGGACGGCGAGGACCTGCACGAGCAGGTGCGGCACTTCATCGACGACACGATCGGTGCGTACGTGTCGGGCGCGACCGAGGGCTTCGCCGAGGAGTGGGACCTCGAGAAGCTGTGGACGAACCTCAAGCAGCTCTACCCGGTCAGCCTCACGATCGACGAGGTCGAGGAGGAGGCGGGCGGCCGCGACGGGCTCGACTCCGAGCAGCTGACCGAGCTGCTGCAGGCGGACGCGCAGGCGTCGTACGAGGAGCGCGAGGAGAAGCTCGGCGGCGACGTCATGCGCGAGCTGGAGCGCCGCGTCGTGCTGTCGGTGCTGGACCGCCGGTGGCGTGAGCACCTGTACGAGATGGACTACCTCCAGGAGGGCATCGGCCTCCGCGCGATGGCGCAGCGCGACCCGCTGGTCGAGTACCAGCGCGAGGGCTTCGACATGTTCAACGCGATGATGGAGGGCATCAAGGAGGAGTCGGTCGGCTACCTGTTCAACGTCGAGGTGCAGATCGAGCAGGTCCCCGAGACCCCGACGATCACCCTCGACCAGGCGCAGGCGATGCCGGAGATCCACGCCAAGGGCCTGGAGACCCCGCAGCGTCCGACCCACCTGTCGTACAGCGCGCCGTCGGTCGACGGCGAGGGCGGCGTCGTGACGACCGAGGAAGACCTCGGCGAGGACGCCATCCCCGAGCAGGGCGGCACCCGCGCCGAGCGCCGCCGCGCCCAGCGCGCCTCCCGCAAGAAGAAGCGCTGACCCGCACACCGCTGACGAACGCCCGCCGGTTCTCCGGCGGGCGTTCGGCGTTTCGGGGGCTTCGGAGTGGTGCCGGGCCGCCGGGAAGGCTACGCGCCGGTTGGAGCGTGCCCGAGGGTCCGGGTGGGGTTCCGGACAAGGGCCTCGGCCTCGCGGGGGCTGAGCGGGGCTTGAGCGGGCTTGCAGGCGGCTTGGTGGTCGGTGGGACCGGGCGGTGGCCGCACGGGCCGGGGCGGCCCGTTCGTGAGGTGGCCTATGCCTTGCCCCGAGCCCGGTTGCCAGGTGGGCTCGGGGCGGAGGTGGCGGCTACTTGTACTGGAACGCTGTGCAGATCCAGGTCGGGGGGTTTTCGGGGCGGGTTCGGGAGGGGGTGTGGTCGAGGCGGAGGGCGATGGCCTGGTCGCGGTCGGGGCCGGTGAGGGTGAGGCGGAGGTAGCCCTCGGCGGTGGTGGGGGTGGGGGCTGTGGCGTTGGCGGCGGCGAGGGTGATGCCGGTGACGGCGTGGTGGCGGAGGTCGTCGCGGAGGGCGGCGATGGTGGCCCGGACCGCGTGGGTGGTGTGCGGGGTGAGGCGTTGCAGCGGGCAGCGGCCGGTGAGGACGCCGGTGAGCACGCGGGCGAAGCCGCGGACGCGGCGGCGGGCCTGCCGGGCCGCGCCGGGTGCGGCGGCGGGGGCGCGTTCGTCGGGGCCGACGAGGCGCAGGTGGCGCGGGCGCGCCGGTGCGGGGACCCGCGCGCGGGGTGCCGGCGGCGGGCCGGGCGGGTCGTACGCGGGCTCGGTGCCGGGTGCCGGGACGAGCCGCAGGCGCGGCAGCGGGCGGGCGTCGTCGAGTCTGCGGGCGGCGGACGGTGCCATGGTTCTTCTCCCCGTTGGCGTCGGTGGCGCGGGGGGAGCGACGCGGTCGTCCCCCGAGCGCCGCGATGGGGGCCAGGGGTATCGGCCGCGCCGAAAGCGCGTCAAACGACGCGTCGGCGAGGGGCGTCACCCTTCCGGGCTGCGCGCGCCGGGTGGTGTGCGCCGGGATCAATCGGGCGAAAGGTCAGCTAACGGCCGTCGCCGCAGCGGGTGCCTCGATCGGGTGTCGGAGCGGGTACTCGTACGATGCTCTGCGGCCGCTCACGCGGTCGGCCGCCGGTTTTCATCCGTACGGGCCCGCCCGCGGCCCCGCCCACCGCAGGAGTCCCCGATGCGCGTGTACGTCCCCTCCACGCCGGTCCGCCTGGCCGCCGTGCACCGTGAGGGCGGCATCGGCCCCGCCCCGCTGAGCGCCTTCGCGGTCACCTCCGGCCTCGGCGCGTGGTGCGGCACCGAGGACCCCGAGGAGCTGGAGTACGCCGCCGCCTTGCTGGCCGGCCGGGCCGCTCTCGGCCTCGCCGCCCAGGAGCCCCGGGACCCGGAGGCCCGCGCGCGCCGCGTGGTGCTGGCCGCCGACGTGCCCGACGGCATCGTGTCCGAGGTCCCCGACCTGGGCCCCGGCGCCGTGGTGGTGGACGGCACGATCCCGGTCAAGCGCATCGCCGCGATCCACATGGACGCCGAGGACGCCGAAGCCGACGTGCGCGCCGCGCTGCCGGCCGAGCCGGGTGCGGAGCCGGACGAGGCGCTCGTCGAGGCGCTGGAGGAGCACGAGCTGCTGTGGTTCGCCCGGCAGGAGCTGGCCGACCTGCTCTGAGCCCCGGGCGACGTTTGTCGGGCGCACACGGCACAATTCCCCACTATGAGTACGCGGCACATCGTCTGGGACTGGAACAGCACGCTGTTCCACGACATCGACGCGGTCATCGCCGCGACGAACGACTCCTTCGCCGCGGTGGGCCTGCCGCCCATCACGCTGGAGCGCTACCGCGACCTGTACTGCGTGCCGGTGCCGCGCTTCTACGAGAAGATCACCGGCCGCCTCCCGGAGCCGGACGAGTGGACGATGCTGGACCGCACCTTCCAGCGCTCCTACACCCGTCACGCCGACGCCTGTGCGCTGACGCCGGGAGTCGACGCGCTGCTGGCGGGCTGGCAGGCGTCGGGCCGCACCCAGTCGATCCTGTCGCTGACCGCGCACGACGAGCTGCTGCCGTTCGTGAACCGCTTCGCGATCGAGAGCCGCTTCCTGCGCGTCGACGGCCGGATCGGCCCGGCGGGCGGCGGGAAAGCCGAGCACCTGGCCCGGCACCTGACGTCGATGGCCGCGGACCCGGCGACGGTCGTGGTCATCGGAGATGCCGCGGACGACGCCCACGCGGCCCGCGAGGTCGGTGCGTCGGCGGTGCTCTACACCGGCGGATCACACTCGCGCGCCAGCCTGGAACGCGCGGGCGTCCCGGTCGTCGACACCCTCGCCGAGGCGGTCGCGCTCGTCGAGAGCTGAGCGGCGCACGCCGGGTCCGGCAGGCGGAAACACCCCGGCCCGTCGGGCGTCAAACCGCGGCAAACCGGGCACTGCGTGGGGCATGGACGCAGTCACGCAGGTTCCGGTTCCGGCCAACGAGCCGGTGCACACGTACGCTCCCGGCAGCCCGGAGCGCTCCCGCCTCGAAGCCGAGCTCAAGCGCCAGGCCGCCGAGCCGGTCGAGCTGAAGCAGACCGTCGGCGGCGTGCAGTCGTGGGGCGGCGGGCAGCGCGTCGACGTCGTCCAGCCGCACCGGCACCGGGCACCGCTCGGCACGTTCGCCACCGCCGTGCAGGACGACGCGCGCGCCGCGGTCGCCGCGGCGCAGGCGGCCGCGCCCGGCTGGCAGGCGCTGTCCTTCGACGACCGGGCCGCGGTGATCCTCAAGGCCGCGGACCTGCTGGCGGGCCCGTGGCGGGAAAGGATCGCCGCGGCGACCATGCTCGGCCAGTCGAAGACCGTGCAGCAGGCGGAGATCGACGCCCCGTGCGAGCTGATCGACTTCTGGCGCTTCAACGTGCACTTCGCGCGGCGGATCATGGCGGAGCAGCCGCTCAGCTCGCCGGGCGTGTGGAACCGGCTGGACCACCGGCCGCTGGACGGCTTCGTCTACGCGGTCACCCCGTTCAACTTCAGCGCGATCTCGGGCAACTTGCCGACGGCGCCCGCGCTGATGGGGAACACGGTGATCTGGAAGCCGTCGCCGACGCAGACGGTCGCGGCCTGGCATCTGATGCGGCTGCTGGAGGAGGCCGGGATGCCGCCGGGCGTCATCAACATGCTGCCGGGCGACGGGGTGGCGGTGTCCGAGGTGGTGCTGGCGCATCCGGACTTCGCGGGACTGCACTTCACCGGGTCGACGCGCACGTTCCAGAGCCTGTGGTCGACGATCGGCGCGAACATCGGCGGGTATCGGACGTATCCGCGGATCGTGGGGGAGACCGGCGGCAAGGACTTCATCGTCGCGCACTCGTCGGCGGATCCGGCGGTGCTGAAGACGGCGATGGTGCGGGGGGCGTACGAGTACCAGGGGCAGAAGTGCTCGGCGGCGTCGCGGGCGTATGTGCCGCGGTCGCTGTGGGAGTCCGGCTTCCGCGAGGAGCTCGTCGCCGAGGTGGAGAGCCTGACGATGGGCGACGTCGGCGACCTCGGGAACTTCCTGGGCGCGGTCATCGACGAGCGCGCGTTCGCGAAGCACGCGGCGGCGATCGACCGCGCGCACGCGCAGGACGACATCGACGTGCTGGCGGGCGGCACCTACGACCGCGAGGTCGGCTACTTCGTCCGGCCCACGCTGCTGACCTGCACGAACCCCGCGGACGAGGTCTTCACCACCGAGTACTTCGGCCCGATCCTGGCGGTCCACGTCTACGACGACGCCGACTGGTCGGCGATGCTGCGGCAGATGGAGTCGGTGGCCGCCTATGCGCTCACCGGCGCCGTCGTCGCCCAGGACCGCGCCGCGCTCGCCGAGGCGACCGAGGTGCTGCGCTTCGCGGCCGGCAACTTCTACCTCAACGACAAGCCCACCGGCGCCGTCGTCGGCCAGCAGCCCTTCGGCGGCAGCCGCGCCTCCGGCACCAACGACAAGGCCGGCGCCATGCAGAACCTGATGCGGTGGACCAGCACCCGCACGATCAAAGAGACCTTCGTGCCGCCCACCGACTACCGCTACCCGCACATGGAGAAGGGCCTCCTGGACACCGTCTCCGACTTCGCCGACGACGTGCGGAACGCCTTCACACCGCGTTCGTGATGATCACCCGTTCATCATATGTCCCACATATCCCGGGAATACCGTTTCGCGTTCCGGGTATCCGGTCCGGGCAAACGCCCCGTAGGGGTGACGGAACCGGATTCCTGCAATACGTTCGGCAACGGGAATCCTCTCGGGAATGGGGGACGACGTGATCAAGCGCGCGAAGGCCGACGGCGCCGTGCGGATCACTTTCTGCCTGCCTGCCGACGAACCCGCGGGAGCGGTGAGCGTCGTCGGCGACTTCAACGCCTGGGAACCGGGCCGGCATCCGCTGGTCCGACGCAGCAACGGCACACGCTCCGTCGCCGTCACGCTGCCCCGGGGCGAAACGGTGCGCTTCCGGTATTTGGCCGAGAACGGCGTGTGGTTCGACGACGAGTCCGTCGAACGCGACGGCGACAACGGAGTCGTGACGGTCTGACCTGCTTGCCCCGCATTAACCGCCGACTATCCACTTGACGCACTGTCAGGCCGGATTCGGTCTTCCTTGCAGCCTGTGCCCCGGTTCCGGCACAGGGCCCCCTCACTGCCGCCGGGTGGCGCGGGTAGCCTGGCGGGCGTGGGTGGCCCCCCGGAGGCCGCACGCACTACATCACGGTCGTGTCGTCGGGACAACGGTGTCCCGAAGACCGGACCCGCCCCGGCGACGACGCCGGACGGATCCGCCGTGGCCTTGCAGTGCGCGCCGCCGCCCGGGAAAGCCGCCGATCAGGGCAAGATCGACAAAAAGCGCATTCGAGTCACGCAACGGCGCGCGACAGGAGCAACGGCATCATGCAGAGCAAGCTGGACGAGGCGAAAGCGGATCTGCTGGCCCGGGCCGCGGAGGCGGCCCGGCAGGCATCGTCACAGCACGGAGGCGGCGCGGACGGCGCGGGGCCCATCGACCTCGACGTCCTCCTCCGCCGCTACTACCGGCACACCGCCCCGGACGACCTGGTCGGCCGGGACCCCGTCGACGTCTACGGTGCGGCCATCTCGCACTGCCGGCTGGCGGCCGCACGGCCCCAGGGCACGGCCAAGGTGCGGGTCTTCACCCCCTCCGTCGAGGAGAACGGCTGGGCGTCCGGCCACACGGTCATCGAGATCGCCACGGACGACATGCCGTTCCTGGTCGACTCGGTCACCAACGAGCTGTCCCGCCAGGACCGCGCGATCCATGTCGTCGTCCACCCGCAGATGGTGGTCCGCCGCGACATCACCGGCACCCTCCTCGAGATCCTCGACACCTCCGACGCGGGCGGTGTCCCCGCCGGCTCCACCGTCGAATCGTGGATGCACATCGAGATCGACCGGGAGAGCAACCGCGAGGACATCCGGACGATCGAGTCCGGCCTGCAGCGCGTCATGAGCGACGTCCGCGAGTCCGTCGAGGACTGGGACAAGATGCGCGACAAGGCGCTGCGCATCGCCGACAGCCTCGCCGAGGAAGAATCCCCGGCCGTGCTCGACGCCGACGAGGTCGCCGAGACCTGGGAGCTGCTGCGCTGGCTCACCGAGGACCACTTCACCTTCCTCGGCTACCGCGAATACGACCTGGTCACCGAGGAAGACGGCGGCGAGGACATCCTGCGCGCCGTCCCCGGCACCGGGCTCGGCCTGCTCCGCCCCGACCAGCACATGTCGGTCTCGTTCAGCCGCCTGTCGCCCGAGGCCCGCGCCAAGGCCCGCGAGCAGAGGCTGCTCATCCTCACCAAGGCCAACTCGCGGTCGACCGTGCACCGCCCGGCGTACCTCGACTACGTCGGCATCAAGAAGTTCGACGCGGACGGCAACGTCGTCGGCGAGCGACGCTTCCTCGGCCTGTTCGGCTCGTCGATGTACACCGAGTCGGTCACCCGCATCCCGGTCATCAAGCGCAAGGTCCAGCAGGTGCTGGAGACCGCCGGGTTCCCGCAGAACAGCCACGACGGCCGCGACCTGCTGCAGATCCTCGAGACGTACCCGCGCGACGACCTGTTCCAGATCTCGGTCCCCGAGCTGTACGACATCGTCATCTCCGTCCTGCACCTGCAAGAGCGCCGCCGCCTGCGGCTCTTCCTGCGCAAGGACGAGTACGGCCGCTTCTACTCCGCGCTGGTCTTCCTCCCGCGGGACCGCTACACCACCGAAGTCCGCCTCAAGATGCAGGACATCCTGCTGCGCGAACTCGGCGGCGCCACGATCGACTTCACCGCGCACAGCACCGAGTCCGTGCTGGCCCGCCTGCACTTCACCGTGCGCGTGCCCAACGGCAACACGCTCGTCGACCCGGACGTCGACGGCATCGAGCGGCAGCTCGCCGAGGCGACCCGCTCGTGGGCCGACGACTTCGCCGAGGCGCTGGTCGCCGAATGCGGCGAGGAGCCCGCCGCCGAGCTGTCCCGCCGCTACGCCGGGGCGTTCCCCGAGGGCTACAAGGCCGAGTTCTCCGCGCGCACCGCGGTCGCCGACCTCAGGCGCATCGCGAACCTCGACCCGGAGTCGCAGGACTTCACGCTCAACCTGTACCACCCGATAGGAGCACTCCCGGGCGAGCGCCGGTTCAAGGTCTACCGCGTCGGCGGACCGCTGTCGCTGTCCGAGGTGCTGCCGATCCTCCAGCGCATGGGCCTGGAGGTGGTCGACGAACGCCCGTACGAGCTGCGCCGCGCCGACGGCCGCATCGCGTGGGTGTACGACTTCGGCCTGCGCCACGACCCGGCCCTGGACGCCGGGCACGACGACACCAAGGAACTCTTCCAGGACGCGTTCGCCGCGGTGTGGACCGGCCGCGCCGAGTCCGACGGCTTCAACGCCCTCGTACTGCGCGCCGGGCTCAACTGGCGGCAGGCGATGGTGCTGCGCGCCTACGCCAAGTACCTGCGCCAGGCCGGCACCACGTTCAGCCAGGACTACATCGAAGACGCCCTCGTCGGGAACGTGCACATCGCGCGCCTCCTGGTGAACCTCTTCGAGGCCCGCTTCTCGCCCGGCCACCAGCAGGCCGGGCGCGAGCTGGTCGACGGCCTCGTCGAGGAACTCGACGGCGCGCTCGACCAGGTCGCCAGCCTCGACGAGGACCGCATCCTGCGCTCCTTCGTCGCGATGGTCCGCGCCACCCTGCGCACCAACTTCTTCCAGCACGGCGCCGACGGCGCGCCGCACGACTACCTGGCGCTCAAGTTCGACCCCCTGGCGATCCCGGACCTGCCCGCGCCGCGGCCCAAGTTCGAGATCTTCGTGTACTCGCCGCGTGTCGAGGGCGTGCACCTGCGCTTCGGCGCGGTCGCCCGCGGCGGCCTGCGCTGGTCCGACCGGCGCGAGGACTTCCGCACCGAGATCCTCGGCCTGGTCAAGGCGCAGATGGTCAAGAACACCGTCATCGTGCCGGTCGGCGCGAAGGGCGGCTTCGTCGGCAAGCACCTGCCCGACCCGTCGGTCAGCCGCGAGGCCTGGCTGGCCGAAGGCATCGCCTGCTACAAGACGTTCATCTCCGGCCTGCTCGACATCACCGACAACATGGTCGGCGGGCAGGTCGTGCCGCCGACCGACGTGGTGCGGCACGACGGCGACGACACCTACCTGGTGGTCGCCGCCGACAAGGGCACCGCGACGTTCTCGGACATCGCCAACGAGGTCGCCGGATCGTACGGCTTCTGGCTCGGCGACGCGTTCGCGTCCGGCGGCTCGGCCGGCTACGACCACAAGGGCATGGGCATCACCGCGCGCGGCGCGTGGGAGTCGGTCAAGCGCCACTTCCGCGAGCTGGGCCACGACACCCAGACCGAGGACTTCACCGTCGTCGGCATCGGCGACATGTCCGGCGACGTGTTCGGCAACGGCATGCTGCTGTCCGAGCACATCCGCCTGGTCGCCGCGTTCGACCACCGGCACATCTTCCTCGACCCGGACCCGGAGTCGGCGGCGTCCTACGCCGAGCGGCGCCGGCTGTTCGACCTGCCGCGCAGCTCGTGGGCGGACTACAACCCCGACCTGATCTCCGCGGGCGGCGGCGTGTACCCGCGCACCGCCAAGTCCGTGCAGATCACCCCGCAGGTCCGGGCCCGGCTCGGACTGCCCGACGCGGTCACCCGGCTCGCCCCGAACGAGTTGATGAAGGCCATCCTGCAGGCGCCCGTCGACCTGTTCTGGAACGGCGGCATCGGCACCTACATCAAGGCGTCCGCCGAGTCGAACACCGACGTCGGCGACAAGTCCAACGACGCCATCCGGGTCAACGGCGGCGACCTGCGGGTCAAGGTCGTCGGCGAAGGCGGCAACCTCGGCTGCACCCAGCTCGGCCGCGTCGAGTTCGCCCTCACCGGCGGCCGCATCAACACCGACGCGATCGACAACTCGGCGGGCGTGGACACCTCGGACCACGAGGTGAACATCAAGATCCTGCTCAACGGGATCGTGCAGGCCGGCGACATGACCGGGAAGCAGCGCAACGCGCTGCTCGCCGAGATGACCGACGAGGTCGGGCTGCTGGTCCTGGAGAACAACTACGAGCAGAACTACGCGCTCGCCAACGCGGTCGCGCAGGCTCCGGCGCTGCTCCAGGTCCACATGCGGTACATGCGCAAGCTGGTCCGCGACGGGCTCCTCGACCGCGAGATCGAGTTCCTGCCCACCGACCGCCAGCTGCGCGAACGCGCCCAGCTCGGCGGCGGGCTGACCCAGCCGGAACTGGCCGTCATGCTGGCGTACACGAAGATCGTGCTCGCCCAGGAACTCCTCGCCTCCGACCTGCCGGACGACGACTACCTGCGCAGCGAACTGCACCGGTACTTCCCGACCGCGCTGCGCGAGCGCTTCGGGACGCAGATCGACGGGCACGCGCTGCGCCGCGAGATCATCACCACGCGCGTGGTCAACGACCTCGTCAACCTGGCCGGCATCTCGTTCATGTTCCGCATGCGCGAGGAGTCCGGGGCGTCCGCCGCCGAGGTGGCGCGCGCCCACCTGGCGGCCCGGCAGATCTACAAGGCCGACGAGATCCTCGACCGGATCAAGACCCTGGACAACCAGGTCGCGGCGTCCGTGCAGACCAAGATGCGGCTGCACCTGCGGCGGCTGGTCGAGCGGGCGACCCGGTGGATGCTCAGCAACCGGCGGGAGATCGACGTGGCCACGCAGGTCGCGTTCTTCGGCGAGGGTGTCGCGGACGTCGTCGCGCATCTGCCCAAGCTGCTCCGCGGCACCGACCAGGAGTGGATGGACGGGCTCTACAAGGAGTTCACCGAAGCGGGCGTGCCGTCCGACCTGGCGACCGTGGTGGCGGGCTTCTCGTCGTCGTACGCGGCGCTGGACATCTGCGAGGTCGCGCGCGACTCCGACCACGGCGTGGTCGAGGTCGCCGAGGTGTACTTCGACCTCGTGGACCGGCTGCCCATCGCGTACCTGCTCGACCGCATCATCGAGCTGCCGCGCGACGACCGCTGGAAGTCGGTGGCGCGGGCCTCGCTGCGCGAGGACCTGTACGCCGCGCAGGCCGGCCTGACCTTCGAGGTCCTGTCGTCGGGCGGCGCGGACGACACCCCGGAGCAGCGGTTCGCCGCGTGGGAGCAGAAGAACGCCTCCGTCATCACCCGGGCGCGGACCACGCTGGAGGAGCTCCAGGAGACCGAGTCCTACGACTTGGCGACGCTGTCGGTGGCGATGCGGGTGATCCGCACGCTGCTGCGCAGCGGGAGCATGAACTGACGCGCGGAAAGCGCCGATGAATTGACGCAGCGTCAACAGTAGGCGAGAACAGGCCAACCCGCCTGGTTTCGCACGGTTCGGGTCTTGTGCAGGGCCGCGAGGAGATGTTTTCCTTGCGGCCCTGCCGTTGTTACCGGGGGGTATCGCGGCGCTTTCGGACGGGTACGCCGGGTTGTCGGCGTGCTCTCGCCACGGAGGCCCTTCGATGTTCGACAGGTACGACCGGCAAGATCCGCAAGGCGGGCAGGACCGCCCGGACGATGCGGAACACCCGGCCGCCCCGGCGCCCTACCTGCCGGCGTGGCTGGACGCGACGCCGGTGCACGGGGGCGAGCTGGAGCCGTACGAGCCGCAGGCGTACGAACCCCAGGTGTACGACCCGCAGGCGTACGGCGAGTACGCCGACGGCGCGTACGGCGCGTACGGCGGCCAGGGCGACCCGGGCCACCTGACCGTCGAGCCGATCGGCTGGTACGGCGCCGACCCCACACCCGGCCCCGCACCGGGCCCCATACCGGCTCCTGCGGCCGACCGCGCCCTCCCGGCCCGGGTGGAGCCGTCCGGTGCCGAGGTGGCCCCGGTGCCGACCACGGGCCGCGCCGCACGGCGTCCGCGGCGGCGGCTCGGGAGTGCCGCCCGGGTCGCGCTGGCCGGGGGAGTGGTCGCGTTCCTGGGCGTGTTCGGCTACTGGGGCTGGTCGTACTACCAAGGCGATCCGCGCAGCGTGCAGGAAGGCGACTGCATCGCGGCGCTGACCGGCGACGACATCCGCCCGGCGTCGTGCCAGGACCCGAACGTGAAGTTCCAGGTGCAGGAGATCTTCACCAATACGGCGGACACGGCGGCGTGCACGTCGGTGCTCGGCTCCACCAATCCGCTGGTGGTCAAGCGGGACGGGCGCAGCGACGTGTGGTGCGTGGGGCCGAAGTAGCCCCGCGCCGGTGCTCTGCCGGCGCCCCGGTCAGTGCTGCGGGGCGCCTTCCGCTTCCGGCTCCGGCTGGGGCTTCGGGGCCGGTTCGGGGATCCGGCGCGGTTCCGCGCGGCGCGGCGCCGGCATCTCGGTCTCCAGCAGGAGCAGGTCGTCGCGGCGGCGCTCCTTCAGCAGCCACCACGAGCTGAGGTAGAAGACCGCGGGGATGCCGGTGGGGGCGAGCAGCCACAGCGGGCCGTCCAGGGTGACGGCCAGGATCGCCGTCCACAGGTGGATCATGCCCAGGGTGGCGGCGCGGCCGAGCGCCCCGAAGCCGTCGCGCAGCGTGTCGCGCACCGCGAAGATGCTCCCGGCGCACAGCGCGGCGAGGCCGGCGGTCAGTACGGCGGCGAGTATCAGCAGTTTGTCGAGGCCCGCGACCTCGTCGCCCTCACGTCGGACGGCGACGGCCATGACCCCGAGGGAGCCCGCGCCGAGCGCGAGGGCGGCACCCTCGACGACGAGGACCGCATACAACGTGCGTAGCAGGGCTGTTCGCCTGCTGCCCCTCATGAACTCCCCCGCAATCCCCGGTGCCCAGGCCCGGGTTGTCCGCGGCAGTTCGTCCAACCGGTCGCTTTCCGGGCATTCCCCGTGTCGTTTGTGGAGCACGTTACGCCTGTGAACCCTGCCAGGCGTGAGCGACCCCCGGGTGGCGGATCGGTAACGATCGTGGTCCGGCTCGGAACGCTGCTCTTTACAGGTCAACATACCGTGCCGACGATTGCGGCAAATCGGATGATAAGCCGCGGTTTCCTGGGCTGTTGCGGTGATTTCGTTCGCGGCCGACGACGGGCGTGGCTTACGTTGGCGGTGCCGCGACTGGCGTCGACGTGGAACCGACCACGAGGGAGCGGCAGCGCAACCGCGCGTGGTGCCGTCCGCCTGGGCACCCGGGTCCGACCTGTGCAGGAATCGACCCGGGAGGAATACCCGTGGCTGCATCCGAACTGATGGACCGTCATCTCGAACTCTCCGCCGCCGACCCCGAGCTGGCCGGGCTGGTGCGCGCCGAAGAGCGCCTCCAGCACGAGACGCTGCGGATGATCCCCAGCGAGAACTACGTTTCCGCCGCCGTGCTGGCCGCCACCGGCTCGGTGCTCACCAACAAGTACTCCGAGGGCTACCCCGGCCGCCGCTACTACGAGGGCCAGCAGGTGATCGACCCGGTCGAGAACCTGGCCCGGGACCGGGCGAAGGCGCTGTTCCGCGCCGAGCACGCCAACGTCCAGCCGTATTCGGGCTCGCCCGCCAACCTGGCGATGTACCTGGCGTTCGCGCGTCCGGGCGACACCGTGATGGGCATGGCGCTGCCGATGGGCGGGCACCTCACGCACGGCTGGGACGTGTCGGCGACCGGCACGTGGTTCCGCGGCGTGCGGTACGGCGTGCGCCGCGACACCGGCCGGGTCGACTTCGACGAAGTCCGGTCGCTCGCCCTCGCCGCCCGCCCGAAGATCATCTTCTGCGGCGGTACGGCCGTGCCGCGTACCGTCGACTTCGCCGCGTTCGCCTCGATCGCACAGGAGGCCGGCGCCCTGCTGGTCGCCGACATCTCGCACATCGCGGGCCTGGTCGCGGCAGGTGTGCACCCGTCGCCGATCGGCCACGCCGACGTCGTGTCGACGACCACGCACAAGACGCTGCGCGGCCCGCGCGGCGCGATGCTGCTCTGCGGTGCCGACCATGCCAAGGCCGTCGACCAGGCGGTGTTCCCGGGCCTCCAGGGCGGTCCGCACAACCACACCACCGCGGCCATCGCGGTGGCGCTGCGGGAGGCCACGACCGAGGAGTTCCGTGCGTACGCGCGCGCTGTGGTCGCCAACGCCGCCCGGCTGGCCAAGGAACTCACCGCCCGCGGCTACGACTTGGTCTCCGGCGGCACCGACACCCACCTGATCCTCGTCGACCTCGCGTCGACCGGCGTCGCGGGCAAGTCGGCCGCGAAGGCGCTCGACCGGGCGGGGATCGTGGTCAACCACAACGCGGTTCCCTATGACCCGCGCAAGCCGTTCGACCCGTCGGGCATCCGCCTGGGCACGCCCGCGCTCACCTCGCGCGGCCTCGACCCCGGCCACATGCCGCAGATCGCGGCCTGGATCGACCGGGTGATCACCGCGCTCCGCGACGGCCGCAGCGGCGTCGAAGAGCAGGTCCGCGCCGAGGTCCGCGAGCTGATGGCCGCCTACCCGGCACCGGGCGTGCCGGTCGCCTGACCCTCCGACGGGCCGGTGACGCCGCTGCCGGAGTTGTGCCTCACCACAGCTTCGGCAGCGGCGCGGCACCGAGCTGGTCGGCGGCCCGCTGCAGGGTGCCGACCAGCAGGGCCAGGTCCGTGGGGCCGATCGGCGGTCTCCCGCCGACCCCGGGGGCCGCGGCGCGCCGCCGGTTGAGCGGGGCGCCGAGGTCCGTCCAGTCCTGGCGCACCGCGGTGGGACGCAGCGTCGCGGTCCGCGGCATGCGGCCGGTGACCCGGCCCGCCTGGAACGGGTGCACCGCGCCGTCCGAACCGCGTACCAGCGCCCGGCCCGGGAACTCGGCGTCCAGCGCCGCCGCGTCGTCGATGTGCAGCACCGCGTGCGAGGACGCGCCGTCGTCGACCCGCAGCGCGATCCGCAGCTCCGGCTCGGCGGTCACCTCCAAGCCCAGCGCGGGCTGCCCGGTGGTGACCGCCAAGTGCATGCCGAGGCCGCCCCCGCGGTGCACGATCTCGGCGAGGCCCTTCACGAAGCCCGGGAAATGCCGTGCCACACCGTCTATGTCGTCCACGGCCACCAGCAACCGCGGGAGCGCGAGCCCGGATTCGTCCCGGTAGGACGCGAACGGCATGCCGCGCAGCAGATGCTCACGCCGCGTCAGTTCGGCGTGCAGCGCCGCGAGGGCTTCCCCGGTGCGGCGTCCGTCGGGCTCGTCCAGGTAGCCGACCGTGTGCGGCAGATCGGCGCACACCGCCAAGCCGTCGGGCGGGGACTCCGGGTCGAGTGCGGTACCGCGCACCAGCACCAGCGCGAACCGGTCGGGGCGGTTCGCCACCGCAAGGGACGACACCAAGGCCGTCAGCAGTTCGGTCTTCCCGACGCCGGGGGCGCCCGCGATGACGGCATGCGGGCCGTCCGTGTCCAGGTCGGCGGTGACCGCGCCGCGCACGTCCGCGCCGAGCACGGTGCGTGTCGAACGGCCGTCCTCGCGCCAGGCGGCCTGCACCTTCGCCGGCGTCATCAGGTCGAGGCCCAGCAGATCGAGCAGCCGCACCGTCTCCGGCAGCGGCGACACCGCGCGGGACGCCGCCTCGCGCAGCGGCGCCACCGCCCGCGCGAACCGGTCCGCCCAGGCGGGCGACACCGCGTCGGCGACCACGTCCTCCAGGCGCCCGGCGCCCGGCCCGACCAGCGACAGCCGGGTGCCGACCTCGCCCGCGACCCGGCCGATCACCGCGCACTGCAAAGGGAGTTCCTCGGCCCGGTCGTCCAGGCACAGCGCGTGGACGCCGACCGCCGGGCCCTCCGCGAGCAGGCGTACCAGCTCCGGGCGGGCGGTGAGCGCGCCCGCACCGTCCAGGACCAGCACGGTGCGGCGCTGCAGCGGGCGCCCGCCCTCGCGGTCCGCACGGTCCATCCGGTCCAGCAACTCGCCTGTCCGCGCCACCACTTGATCGCGGGTGAGGCCGATCAGCAGCCGGCAGTCCTGGCCGTCTGCGGGACGCAGGTGGGGCAGCCAGCGCAGCCACGCCCAGTCCGCCGCGGCGGACGGATCGGCGCACAGCAGCACCAGTTCCAGATCGTGCGGGCCGTGCAGCGCGGCGAGTTGCGCGACCACCGAACGCGCCAGACCCAGCAGCCGGGGCCGCGGTCCCGCCAGCCCGAGCACCGCATCGGCGAGGGGGACGGTCACCGGCGCCGCGAACGCGGTCAGCCGCCGCACCCCCTCGCTGGACGCGACGGTCACCTCGGACGGCACGTCGCCCGTGCCCAGCCGCACCGCCAGCCGTCCCGCGCGCTCGCCGGCCCGCTCCCACATCCGCACCGGCACCGCCGCCCGCCCGGACTCGGACGCGCCCGCGTCCAGCGCGGCGAGCAGCAGCGCCGCCGGGTCGGGGGCCAAGGCGCGGCGCCGCCGCACCTCTTCGACCACCGCGAGGCGCGCCTGGTCCTCGCGCTCGGCGCGGTCGTTGGCGGCCGCGCGTCGCCGGGCGGCGAAGCCGATCCGCCGGGTCGCCGGCTCGTCCGGCAGGTCGATGCGCACCGGCTCGACCGGCACCGGGCCGGGGCGCGCGGCACGCGGCAGGACCACGTGGCCCAGGCCGTCCGGGCGCGGCGCGTCGGGCGACGGGGGCGGTTCGGCGTCGTACGGCAGCGGCAGCACCGCGCTCAGCGTCGTCTCGCCGAGCCGCAGCAGCGACCCGGGGGACAGCAGCACCGGCTCACGGCCCACCGGAAGGCCGTCCAGCGTCGTGCCGTTCGTCGAGCCCAGGTCCGCGACGTGCACCCGGCCGCCCGCACCCGGCGTTATGGTCAGCTCGGCGTGCAGCCGCGACAGGTCCGGGTCGCCGATGCGGATCTCCGCCTCGGGCGCGCGGCCGATGCGCACCGTGCCCTGCCGCAGCAGGTGCACACCGCCCGCGTCGGGACCGCCCACCACGCGCAGTTCGGGCGAGCCGACGGCGGGCGACGCGGGACCGGGCTTGCCGATCGTCACCAGCGCGCCGTCCACCAGCGGCGGCCGCCCCAGCGGCGTGTTGTCGGCCAGCCGGGTGTCGCCGACCCAGAAACGCTGCCCGTCCGTGCCGGATGTGGACCGCAGCGCCCCCGCGACGGCGCCGAACGTCGTGCCGGTCGGCGCGGTCACGAGCACGTCCGCGCCCGGACCGTCGCCCCGGGACCCCAGCACGGTCAGCCGGATCTGCATGGTCCTCCGTCCGCCCTGTGCCTGCTGTGCCTGCTGTGCCTCGTGTGCCGCTCGGAACTGCCCACCGCTGCGCCCGCCGCCGTCTCGGCCCTGGCGCCGTTACGGCTGCCCCGGATAGTGCCCCGGATTCCGCCGTCCACCGGACCGTTCCGCCGCCCGCGCCCCGTAGGTCTCCGCACTCCGCCCCGCCATCATCCCCGCATCCTCGCACCCGGGACGAGGATGGCACTCCGCGCGCGCGAATGGGAATGATCTTGGGACCTGCGGGCACCCGGCGAACCGGGTGCGCGCCACGCGCGTCCCCGCACCCGAGGGACCCTGACGAGTCCCGGGCGCGCGCCATAGGGTGGGTGCCCAGAAGCCAGCACGCATGGGGAGAGCCGTGGACCGGCCGGTCGGAAGCAAGTATCTGCTGGAGGAGACGCTCGGCCGCGGGGCCAGCGGAACCGTCTGGCGTGCCCGCGTCCGCGACACCGGGGACGTCGTCGCGGTCAAGGTGCTGCGCGAGGAGCTGGCCGGCGACCCCGACGTCGTCACCCGCTTCCTCCGCGAACGCTCGCTGCTGCTCAAACTCGACCACCCCAACCTCGTGCGGGTGCGCGACCTGGTCGTCGAGGGCGAGCTGCTCGCCCTGGTCATGGACCTCATCGACGGCCCCGACCTGCGCACCTACCTGCGCGACAACGGCCCCCTCCCGCCCGCGGCCGCCGCGCTCACGATGGCCCAGGTCTCCGACGCCCTGCGGGTCGTGCACGCGGACGGCGTGATCCACCGCGACCTCAAGCCCGCGAACATCATGCTCAACCGCAACGGCGACTCGCTCTACCCGATGCTGACCGACTTCGGCATCGCGCGACTCGCCGAATCGCCCGCGCTCACCCGCACGCATGAACTCGTCGGCACCCCCAGCTACGTCGCCCCCGAGTCCGCGGAAGGCCGCCCGCTCACCCCGTCGGTCGACATCTACGCGGCCGGCGTCGTGCTGTACGAGCTGGTCGCCGGGCATCCGCCGTTCACCGACTCCAACCCGATCGCGCTGCTGCACCGGCACCTCGCCGAGACGCCGGTGCGCCCGGCGGGCATGCCGGACGCGTACTGGGCGGTCACCGAACGCTGCCTCGCCAAGCAGCCCGAACTGCGCCCCGACGCGGACGGCCTCGGCCGCGCGCTGCGGCTCGCCGCCGACATCGTCTCGGGCAACCGCCCCGACGACGGCTCGCTCGGCCGGCTCCTCGCCGCGTCCGCGGCCGGCCTGGCCGGGGCGGCCTTCGGCGCCTCCGGCGGCCCCGGGGCGCCCGGCCCGCGCCTGCCCGGCGCCGACGACCCCACCCGGGTCGTGCCCCGCGGCGGCCCGCCGCAGCCGCCCGGCCGCCCGGACGCGACGCGCGTGATGGACGAAGTGCCGCCCGCGCCCTACCGCCCCGCACCCGCGGCCGCCGCGCCGCCCGGTTATCCGCCGCAGCCGATGTTCCGCGGCGACGAACCGGCGGGCTACGCAAGCCAGAACGCGCCCGGCGGCTACGGCCGGCCGCAGGCCCCGTACCGCACCCCCGAACCCCCGCCGCGCATGGCGCCCCCGCAACCCCCGCCGCAGCGCGAGGCGCCGCGTCCGCCGGACGTCGAACCGCCGCGCCGGGTCCGCGAACCGCGCCTGCCGCGCGAACCCCGTGAGCCTCGCGAGCGCCGCCGCGGCGGCTTCCGGCCGAGCCGCATCCCGGGCGTCGGCTGCACGCTCGGCTGCCTCATGCGCTTGGTCATCATGGGCGCGATCCTGTTCGCCATCTTCTGGTTCAGCCCGCTGCACGGCTGGTTCAACGACGCCGTGGACGTGTTCCACGAGATCAAGGGCTGGTACGAGAAGGCCAAGGACTTCTTCGACGGGGGAGGCGGCGGCGACGGCGGTGGCGGCGGGGATGGTTCGACCGCCAAGCTGCCGAGCAACGTTCCGAAGATCGACCCGAACAAGATCAAGGACGGCCTGCAGAACCTGCCGGGCCTGCCCGGCGCCGGCTGACCCGCCGCGCGCCCCTGACGCTCCCTCAGGGCGCGACACCGGGCTCCCGGTCCGCGACACCGCACGGCACCGCGGGTCGCGGCAGGTAGCCTTCGGAAGGCACGGACGCCGAGGACGGAGCAGGAGTGGCACGCAGGATTGGGAGCCGGTACGTCGCCCTGAAGGTGCTCGGGCGTGGCGCGAGCGGCACCGTCTGGGCGGGCGAGGGACCCGAAGGGCCCGTCGCCATCAAACTGCTGCGCGAGGACCTGGCGTCCGACGAAGTGCTCGTCGCCCGGTTCGTGCAAGAACGCACCGCGCTGGTCAGCCTCGACCACCCGGCGATCGTCGGCATCCACGACCTCGTCGTGGACGGCTCCGACCTCGCGCTCGTCATGGACTTGGTGGACGGCCCGGACCTGCGCACCCGCTTGGAGAAGGAACGCGTCCTCGCCCCGGCGCCGGCCGCGGCCATCTGCGCCGACGTCGCCGAGGGACTGTCCGCGGCGCACGCGGAAGGCGTCATCCACCGCGACGTCAAACCCGAGAACGTCCTCCTCGACACCCGGGGCGGCCAAGTCCGGGCGAAACTCACCGACTTCGGCATCGCCCGGCTCGTCGACGCACCGCGCCGCACCCGCGCGACCCGCATCATCGGCACGCCGGACTACCTGGCCCCCGAGATCATCGAGGGCCTCCAGCCGACCGCCGCCGTCGACGTTTACGCGCTGGGCACCGTCCTCTACGAACTCCTCACCGGCTGGACGCCGTTCGGCGGCGGCCACCCCGGCGCCGTACTGCGCCGGCACGTCACCGAACCGGTGCCCGGCATCCCGGGGTTGCCCGCACCGGTCGCCGAAGTCCTCGCCGCGTGCCTGTCGAAGGCCCCCGCGGCCCGGCTCACCGCGCGCGAGGTCGGCGAACGGCTGCGCGCCGCACTGCCCGCGCTGGCCGGCCTGCCGCGCTTCGACGTGCCCGCACCGGACGGCGGCCACCCGGACGGCCGCGCGCACCGCGGCGAAACCCCGCCGCCGCTCCCCGCCGGCGTCGTCCCGCTGGTGTCGGGCACCGAGCCGGACTCGTCGCGCGACACCCACACCAACCTGGCCCGGCCGACGTTCCCGGCCCCGCCCATCACCCCCTCACGGCACCGCACCACGCACCGCAAGCGCCGCGGCCGCACCGTCGCCACCGCGGCGATCGTGCTGGTGCTGGCCGCGGGCGGCGCGATCGGCTGGTGGTACAGCGGCCGCGGCGACGACCCGGGGCCCCGGCAGCCGGTCAACAGCACCGTGTCGCCGAGCACCGGCGCCGGCGTCAACGGCACGCCGGGCAACGCCGCGAAGTCCGCCGACGCCACCCCGGACACCGCGGCGCAGGCCGCGCGCGTGCCGTCCTGGCCGCGCTGGGCGGGTCTGCCGGTGCCGCCGGTGCAGCTGACCGGCGGCCCCGCGGCCGCGCAGGCCACGGCGGACCGCACGTACGTCGTGCAGCGCGACGGCGCCGGGCAGCCGTGGGCCACCAGCGGCGACGGCGCGCAGTACGCCGACTGGCAGCGACTCCCCGCGTTCAAGGCCGGCGAAGACTTGGCGCTGGTGTCGCCCGGGCAAGGCCGTGTCGACGCCCTGGCCGTGGGCGCCGCCGACCGGCTGCTGTACCGCTGCTCGCTGACCGACGGCAAGTGGGGCGACTGGGTCCGGTTGGACGCCAAGACCCGGATCACCGGGGCCCCGGCCGCCACGATGTCCGGCGACCGCATGGAGGTCGTCGTCCGGTCCGGGGACGCACTCGCCTCGGGGACCCTCGCGAACGGCCAGTGGACCGGCTTCTCCACGGTGCCGAGCGCGCCGCGGATCGAGCAGGCGCCCGCGCTGACCGCGTCCGCGCCCGGCACCGTCGACGCCTTCGTCGTGCGGGCGGGCGACCACGCGGTGCTGCGCGTCCCGTTCACCGGCGGTGCCTGGCGCGAACCCCAGCGGATCGGCATCGCGGGCGCGGGCCGCCCGGCGGCCGCCTGGACCGCGGAAGGCGGCCTGGTGGTCGTCCTCCCCGACGCGGCCGGCCGGCTCTCCGGCGCGGTGCCGGGCGCCGCCGACACCGACCCGTGGCGGCCGGTCGACCTGGCCAAGAGCACCCAGGACGGCGCCGCCGCGGTCGCCGCGGGCGCGGGCCGGGTGGACGTCTACGTGCGCACCCAGAGCGGCCAGATCCAGGTCGCGCCGTCCGCCTGACGGCGACCAGTACCATTGGGGCGTGGCTGCCATTGATCCTTCCGAAGAGCTGAAGTCCGTCGAATCCACCATGGAGTCGATCGAGGCGGTCCTCGACCTGGACAAGATGCGGGCCGACATCGCGGAGCTGAACGAGACCGCGGCCGCGCCCGACCTGTGGGACAACCCCGAGAACGCGCAGAAGGTGACCAGCCGTCTGTCGTTCCTCCAGGGCGAGCTGCGGAAGGTCGAAGACCTGCGCCGCCGCATCGACGACGTCGCGGTCCTGTTCGAGCTGGCCGAAGCCGAAGACGACGCGGACACCCGCGCCGAGGCCGAGACCGAGCTGGGCGCCGTCCGCAAGGCCGTCGACGAGCTGGAAGTCCGCACCCTGCTGTCCGGCGAATACGACGCCCGCGAGGCGCTCGTCACCATCCGCGCCGAGGCCGGCGGCGTCGACGCCGCCGACTTCGCCGAGATGCTGCTGCGCATGTACACCCGCTGGGCCGAGCGCCACGGGTACTCCACCGAGGTCTACGACACCTCCTACGCGGAGGAAGCCGGCATCAAGTCGGCGACCTTCGCGATCAAGTCGCCCTACGCCTACGGCACCCTGTCCGTCGAGCAGGGCACGCACCGCCTGGTGCGCATCTCGCCGTTCGACAACCAGGGCCGCCGCCAGACGTCCTTCGCGGGCGTCGAGGTGCTGCCGGTCGTCGAGCAGACCGACCACGTCGACATCGACGAGTCGGACCTGCGCGTCGACGTGTACCGCTCGTCCGGCCCGGGCGGCCAGGGCGTCAACACGACCGACTCGGCGGTGCGTCTGACGCACATCCCGACCGGCATCGTGGTGTCCTGCCAGAACGAGCGCTCGCAGATCCAGAACAAGGCGAGCGCGATGGCCGTCCTCCAGGCCAAGCTCCTGGAGAAGCAGCGCCAGGAGGACCGCGCCAAGATGGACGCGCTCAAGGGCGACGGCTCGTCGTGGGGCAACCAGATGCGGTCGTACGTCCTGCACCCGTACCAGATGGTCAAGGACCTGCGCACCGAGTTCGAGGTCGGCAACCCGCAGTCGGTCCTCGACGGCGAGATCGACGGCTTCATCGAGGCCGGCATCCGCTGGCGCAAGCAGCAGCAGACCGCCGCGGCCTGAGCGGCCGCTTCCGGCACCGGACGCCCCGCACGGGCAGCCGGTGCCGCGGCGCGTCCGGGCCGCGCCCGGCGCGCCCGAGCGTCCGGATCCGCGCCGATTCCGCCTGAGTCCGCGCGGAACCGGCGTACGGGCACGGCGAATTCGCCGCCTAAACCGGGCATCGGCGGGCAACCCTCGTAGATCGTCCTTGACGCTGCGCGTGCGTCTTCACAAGGCTGTGCGGCGCGGGGGAGCCGGAGTGCGAGGGCACCCAGACCGACCAAGGACGGCGGATGACGGGAAATACACGCGCCCGTGTAGTGCGCATAGTGGCGGCCGGCGTATTCGTCGCCGGGACCTCGCTCGCGGTGGCCGGGATCGCCGCCGCCGAAGGTCCCGACGCGTGTGCGGACGGCTCGCAGGACCAGGGCTGCACGGCGACGGATACGCCGAAGGGCCAGTCCACCGACCACCCGAAGAAGCTCATCGACCTGCCCAGCGTCCTGCCGACGCTGCCGGGACTGCCGGGACTGCCGGGACTGCCCGGTCTGCCGGGTGCGGGCGGCTCGACCGCCACCGCGCCGGCGACGACGGCGCCCGGTACCTCGGCGAGTTCGCCGGCCGGCAGCACGACCGCCGCGCCGACGACGAGCCCGGCGGCCACGTCGGGCACCGCCCCGGCGACCGGAAGCCCCGCGGCGACCACGCCGACCGGCGGCACAGGCAGCGCGGAGCCCACCGCGCGGGGCTGCGACGTACGCCGCTCCGGTGGGGTACTCGATGTCGACTGCCCGTCCACCGGGACCGGGAAGTCCGCCTCGGACGGCCAGTCCGGCGGCGGCAAGGGCCCGCAGCGGAACTACGGCGGTGCCACGCCCGTCCCACCGCCCACCGCGGAGCCGACGCAGGCCGAGGCGCAGAGCACCGTGGCGCCGGGCAGCACGCCCGGCGCGGGCACCGGCACCGCGTCCCCGCACGCCAGTGCGGCCGCGACCGGCGGTCAGGAACTCGCCAGCACCGGACGCGGGGCCAACACGGCCTTCCTGCTCATCGGCGGAGTCGGCATGACCGCGGGCGGCTTCGGCTTCACGCTGCTGCCCAAGCGCCTGGAGCGCCGCCGCCCGGCGGCGGCCGCCTGAGCGCGGATCGCGAGGCGCCCGAACGCACACGAACCGGCGTACGCCCGAGCAGGGCGTACGCCGGTTCGGCGTTTCACGGTTCGATGGGGCGGCAGCGGGTACTGCGCTGCCGCGGCGCGGGTGCTAGCCCGCCAGCCGCTGCGCGACGACGGCCGCGATGACGATCAGCGTGACCAAGGCGGCCAGCACGACCGGGGGCACCGAGATGCCGCCTTCGCGGTGTATGCGCTCGCGTGACGCACGGCACACCGGACATCGGCCCTCGTTCACCGGCCCGGCGCAATTGGCGCACACCAAGTGCTCACACGTCATGACGTCCTCCTCGGCCCGGCAGGCCCGACCCGCCTGGTCGTCTCTCTACAACGCATACGAGGCCCCCGGAAGTTCCCGTCGCCCTCCACTGTGCCGCTTAGACTCCTGCCGTGGCCACGCCTGTGGCCTAGCGCACCTGGCCTTCGCGCCCGGCCGTGGGGGCGATAGCGTCCCAGTGCGCGCCGGCGGCCCTCCCCGGAGGACTGCCCCCGTACGACGCCCTTGCCCCCTAGGATGGCGCGCTGTGATGCAACCGTGATCCGATTCGACAACGTCACCAAGACCTACGCGAAGCAACCCCGGCCCGCGCTGCAGGACGTCTCGCTCGAGGTGGAGAAGGGCGAGTTCGTCTTCCTCGTCGGGTCGTCCGGCTCCGGGAAGTCGACTTTCCTGCGGCTGGTCCTCAAGGAGGAGCGGCCGTCGACGGGCAACATCTTCGTGGCCGGCAAGGACCTCGGCCGGTTGTCCAACTGGAAGGTCCCCGCGCTGCGCCGCCAGATGGGCACGGTGTTCCAGGACTTCCGCCTGCTGCCGCAGAAGACCGTCCGCGAGAACGTCGCGTTCGCGCTGGAGGTCATCGGGAAGCCGCAGGGCACCATCCGCAAGGTGGTGCCCGAGGTGCTCGACCTGGTCGGCCTGGCCGGCAAGGAAGACCGCATGCCGGGGGAGCTGTCCGGTGGTGAACAGCAGCGCGTGGCGATCGCACGCGCGTTCGTCAACCGGCCGATGATCCTCATCGCGGACGAGCCCACCGGCAACCTGGACCCGCAGAACAGCGTCGGCATCATGAAGCTGCTGGACCGGATCAACCGGACCGGCACGACCATCATCATGGCGACCCACGACCAGGCCATCGTCGACCAGATGCGCAAGCGCGTCATCGAACTGGAGCAGGGCCACCTGGTCCGCGACCAGTCGCGCGGCGTCTACGGCTACCAGCACTGACAAGTGCGGAGGCCGGGTCGCGCGGCCCGGCCTCCGCACGGCCCGACGGGGGCGTCTCCGGCGCGTTTGCGCGGATCGGCCTCGTCCGGCACCGACGACCACCGACCCGGCGTCCCCGATGACGACGCCGCCGAACATTTAGGACATCATGCGCGCCACGTTCGTGCTGAAAGAGATCGGAATCGGTCTCCGCCGGAACTTGACCATGACGATCGCGGTCGTCGTCAGTGTCGCGCTGTCTTTGACGCTGTTCGGGGCAGGCCTGCTGGTGAGCACCCAGGCCAACTCGATGAAGGACTACTGGTACGACAAGGTCGAGGTCTCGATCTTCCTGTGCAACAAGACCGACCCGAAGAAGGACGGTTGCCTCGGCGGCGAGGTCTCCAACGCGGACCGGGACGCCATTGCGGCGGACCTGAAGAAGATGCCCGAAGTGGAGAAGATCTACTTCGAGAGCAAGCAGGAGGCCTTCACGCACTTCCGCGAGCAGAACAAGGACTCGCCGCTGGGCGACAGCCTCACCCCGGACCAGCTCCCCGAGTCCTACCGCGTGAAGCTCAAGGACCCGACCAAGTTCGAGGTCATCTCCAGCGCGTTCCGCGGCCGGGCCGGGGTGCAGTCGGTGCAGGACCAGAAAAGCCTGCTCAAGCCTTTCTTCGACCTGCTCACCAGTGCGCGGTACGCGGCTTACGGGATCATGACGTTCATGCTTGTGGTGGCGATCCTGCTGATCGTCAACACCGCGCGTGTCTCGGCGTTCAGCCGGCGCCGGGAGACCGGCATCATGCGGCTGGTCGGCGCGTCCAACTTCTACATCCAGGGGCCGTTCATCCTGGAGTCCGCGGTGGCCGGCATGGTGGGCGCGGTCGTCGCGTCGGGGCTGCTGAGCCTGGGCTACTACTTCGGCGTCAAGAAGGGGCTGGCGGACTCGATCCAGATGCTCAGCCAGCAGCTCATCGGCTTCAACGAGGTGCTTGCGGTGCTGCCGTGGCTGTTCATCATGGGCATCGGGATGTCGGCGATCGCGTCGTTCTTCACGTTGCGGAAATACCTCAAGGTCTGACCCGGGTCCTGCGGCATCGGGCCGCCGGGCTTCGGGCACTGCGGCAGTTTCGGCATTCTCGGGATTTTCGGCATGGGGGCAGCCGCGCGGCGTTGTGTGCGCCGCGCGGCTTCCACGTTTTCCGGGCCGATCGGTGGTGCGCCTCACGGCCATTCGAGTGGCAAATCAAATGAAAAGCTGCTTAATGCATCGGATTGCGGCAATCCGGCCCGCGACTCCTGGTACCTGTGGGACATGCGCCCCACACACCGCCGACGGATCGGCCTCCTGGCGCTGATCGCGGCCACGGGCGCGGCGATCGGCTGGGGGACCGCACGCGCCGACGACGACGCCGGCACCGCGAAGGCCGACGTCGACCGCCAGGTCGCCGCGGTGCGCACCGACCTCGACGGATCGGTGCAGCGCCTGGAGGCCGCCGAGACCGCCTATGCCGACGCGAACGCGCGCATGCCCGAGGCGCAGTCCGCCCTCGACCAGGCCCGTGTCCGCCTCGACGCGGCCCGCGCCCGCGACACCGAACTCCGGGCCCGGCTCGACCGCGCCGTCGCCGACGAGGCCACCGCCCGGCAGCAGCTCGCCGACGTCGGCTCCGCGATGGACGCGATGCACGACGCCCTCGGCCAAGTCGCCTCGCACGCCTACCAGAACGGCGCACTCGCCCAGCTCTCGGTGATCATGCACGCCGAGACCCCTGGTGAACTCCTCGACCGTCTGGAGGGCTACCGCGCCCTCCTTCGCGCCGACGAATCCACCCTCGCCCGGCTCCGGGAGATCCAGAGCGAGACCGACGGCCGCCAGAAGGCCCTGGCGCGCGCCCGCGACGACGTCCGCGCGCAGCAGGAAGCCGCGGCTGGCCAGCTCTCCGAAGTCCACACCCTGGAAGCCCAAGCCGAGAAGGCCTCCGCCTCCGTCGCCGCACTCGTCGAACAGCGCCGGGCCGCGCTCGCCACCGCGCAGCAGGAGAAGGCCGCCGACCAGCAGCGCTACGAAGCCCTCCAGGCCGAACAGCGCCGACTCACCGAACTGGTCAACCGACTGAACGCGCCGTCAGGGGACGGGGCTTCCGCAGGTGACGGCGGCGGGGTCTCGCGCGGCCGCACCGGGGCGCTGTCCTACCCGATCGACGCCGCCGTGACGTCCGTCTACGGCATGCGCTTCCACCCGGTCCTCGGCTACGTGAAGCTGCACACCGGCACCGACTTCGGTGCCTCCGAAGGCACCCCCGCCCACACGGCCCGCGAAGGCACCGTGATCGCCGCCGGCTACAACCCCGCCTACGGCAACCGCGTCGTCGTGTCCCACGGCCGGGTCAACGGCATCGCCCTCACCACCACCTACAACCACCTCTCCCGTATCGACGTGCACGAAGGCCGGCGGCTGCGCCGCGGCGACACCGTCGGCCTGGTCGGCACCACCGGCTGGTCGACCGGCGCCCACCTGCACTTCGAGGTGCTCGTGGACGGAGAGTTCGCGGACCCGCAGACCTGGCTCTAGACCCCGCTCCAGACCCCGTGCGGGCCCCGCGCCCGGATCGCGCGGGGTTGGACTTCCGGTGCGGGCGGGTGCCCTATGCTCCCGCCATGACGTCGGGTCGGGTACGCCGCAGGGCCGTGCTGGCCCTCGCCTTCGGCGCCGCGCTGACCACCGGCGCGGCCACCGGGGCGTGGCACGAAACGGCCGTCGACGCGGCGGTCCCGGGGCAGCGCGGGGCGGAGACGCGGTTGCGTACGCCTTTACCGCCCGGCGGAGTTCCCCTCGACGGTGTGCCGCTGGGCCCGGACGAGGCCCGCGAGCTGCTGTCGGTCCTCGACGACCCGTGGGCGGCGTACTACCCGGCCGACGCGGTGAGCGGCTATCGGCGGCAGGTGGACGGCACTTATCCCGGCGTGGGGCTGACCGTGCGCCAGGCGGCGGGGCGGGTGACCGTGGCGTACGTCCAGCCGGCCGGACCCGCGGCGCGAGCCGGGATCGTGGAAGGCGACGAGATCACGGCCGTCGACGGCACCCCGGCGGGCGACCTAGGCCTCGCGGGCGTGGTCGCGGCGCTGCGCGGCCCCGTCGGCACGCCGGTCACGCTGGCGGTCGGCGCCCGCCCGGTCGACCTGGTCCGGGAGATCCTCACCGGCACCGACGTGACCGCCGAACCGGTGCCGGACACCGGCCTGCTGTGGCTGCGCGTGGCGGGCTTCGGGCGCGGCACCGCGGACCGGGTCCGCGCGGCGCTCGCCCGGGCCCCGGAGGGCGTCCTGCTCGACCTGCGCGGCAACCCCGGCGGGCTCGTCGACGAGGCCGCCGCGGTGGCGTCCGCGTTCCTGCCGCCCGGCCCGGTCGTCTCGTACGACGACGGCACCGGCGGGCGCCGTGAACTCGACGTCGCGGGGCCGCCCGGCGACACCGACACCCCGGTCGTCGTCCTCGCCGACGGCGGCACGGCCAGCGCGGCCGAGGTGCTGCTCGCCGCGCTGCGGGACCGGGGGAGGGCGGTCGTGGTCGGGAGCACCACCTACGGCAAAGGCTCCGTCCAGGCGCCCACCACGCTCGGCGACGGCGGCGTGCTCAACCTGACCATCGGCCACTGGTACCCGCCCGGCGGGCACGCCGTGGACGGACGCGGCATCGACCCGGATATCGCGGTGCCGGCCGGGGAGGCGGAGACCCGCGGCGTCGAGGTGCTGGAGGGGCTCGCGGACGAGTGACGCGGCGGCCGGGCGTCAACCCCGTGGCCGGGACGGCCGCCGATGGGCGACAATGCGGAGATCATGGCTAAGCGACCAACCATCGTGCAGATCCCCGGGAAGCCGACGAAGTCGAAGAAGGCCCAGGCGGCTCCCAAGCGCAAGCTCGTCGCGCAGAACAAGAAGGCGCGGCACGACTACCACATCGACGACACCCTGGAATGCGGCGTCGTCCTGACCGGCCCCGAGGTCAAGTCCCTCCGCCAGGGCCGGGCGTCGCTGGTGGACGGCTTCGCGACGATCGACAACGGCGAGGTGTGGCTGCGGAACGCGCACATTCCCGAGTACTTCCAGGCAACCTGGAACAACTCGGCACCGCGCCGCCCGCGCAAGCTCCTGCTGCACCGCCTCGAGATCGCCAAACTGGAGAACAAGCTGAACGACTCGGGCACCACGCTCGTCCCGCTCAGCATCTATTTCAACGAGGACGGCCGGGTCAAGGTCGAACTCGCGCTCGCCCGCGGCAAGAAGCTGTACGACAAGCGCCAGACCCTGATCGAGAAGCAGGGCAAGCGCGAGGCGGAGAAGGCGATGAGCGCGGCGATCCGGCGGCAGACCGAAGGCTGAGGCCGTCGCGTGGCGGCTTCGTGTCCCGTGGGGCGACCCGCGGGGGAATGAAGTGGACCGTCGGCGGCGTTGAACCGTACGATGGCACCGGCCGTCGCCCGGTCAGGTGTGTTCGGGAGGCGACCGTTTCAAGCCGAGGCTTGGTGCGACGCTTGAAAACTCAATAGGGGGTGATCGGTTTCGACTGGAGATGTCGGAGCAGAGGAAGCGAGCCGAGGAAGCGGCCATGATCTCGTTAACCACAGGCCGAAACAAATAATCGCCGATACCAAGCGCGATTCCTTCGCCCTCGCCGCCTGAGCGAGCTTCGAAGGTGTCAGACCGGGCGCGTCCCCGTCCCGGATCCTGGCATAATCAAGGGGACTCCACCGTCCTACCCGGTTACGGGGTAGTCCGGAAAATCAAACAGTAACTGAGCCCGTCGGCAACTTGTCCGCGTGATTGCCGGGGCTGAGAAAAGCACAGCGGACTGCGCTCGGAGAAGCTCTGGTCTCGCACTTCAGGACGCGGGTTCAATTCCCGCCACCTCCACCCCTTTCCGACGAGCCGACTATGGCCGCAAACCCCGCGGCCATAGTCGGCTCGTCTGTTTGTGCGGCTTCGCCGCCGGCGGGGGCTCCGCCACCCGCACCCCCCGCCTGAGGTGAGGGACCGCAGGGCGTGGGGTTATCCGGCCCGCGGCTGAGGTCGCTTTGTTGTGTCTACGTCTGTGGTGGGGCTTTGCAAGCGGCCGCGGTTTTGGGCCTGCGGGTGGGGTTGTGCTGGTGTATCCAGGCCTGTGGGGGCGTCATGCGGCTGGAATTGTGGGCTTGCGGTCGGGGGTGTGGTGGGTTGGGCGCCGCTCGCGTGACTGTGCTCTCTCGAACTTCCGCCAATTCGCCTCGCGCGTGGCCGACCCCCCGCGTTCGCAGGTGAGGGGGCGCGGGCTGTGGGCTTCTCCGGCCCGCGGGTGGATTGCGTTGTTGGGGTCTGCGTTTGTGGCTGGGGGTTGTGCGGCTTGGGGGTGCCGGGTGCCCGGTGCTCTCGTTTCGGCGCGCGGTGCTCCGGGCTGTCGGCCTCGGGCGCTCATTTCGGATGTCTCCGCCTCGGCGCTCGCGGCGCCGCGGCGAAAGCCGTGGTCAGCTGGGGGCTTCACGAAGCGGGTCACGCGCGACCTGGGCGTGGCAGTTCCCCCGACCCCGACGTGTGCGGCCCGGTGTGCCTAACACCCCGCCCCGGCGCCCAGCTATGCGTCGCGCTGCCGCGTCGTTCGTAGAGCCCGCGCCGTGTGCAGGGCTCCTGGACTTCTTGCAACCTCGCTGAGCTGCGCGCCCGCGCCGACACGCGCCGGCGTGCCGAGTGCCAGGACTCGCGGGGGCTTCGGGGGGCGGGTGGGGGATTCGCCGCCCGACCGCGCTCGCCGCCCGCATGCCCGCACTTTTCACGCCCGCGGCACCTCGTGCCCGACGCCCCCACCACTACCGCCGCTTGTGCCTGCCTCGCCACGACCGCCGGGTGCGCCTGGCCAGGGCCCGTGCGCCTGCTTCCGGGGCGCGGCTCCGCTGCTCGGGGTCCCCGGAGTTTCGTCAGGCGGAGGACTTGAGCCAGGCGTCCAGCTCGTCGGCTGTCGGGGGGTTGGCGCCTTCTCGGGTGCAGGTCAGAGTGGCGGCGGCGGTGGCGTATTCGAGGACGGGGCGGAGGTCGTCCGGGGGGAGGGCGCGGAGGGTGCCCACGTTGGTGCCGCCGAGGAGGTCGCGGGTGGCGAGGGCGTGCAGGAGGGCGCCCATGAAGGCGTCGCCTGCTCCTACGGTGTCGACCACCTCGGCTTCGGGGGCGCCCACCGCCACGGCCTCGTGGGGGGTGACCGCCGTGGCGCCGTCGGGGCCCTGGGTGACGACGACGAGGGCCGGGCCGGAGTCTCGCCAGAGGCGGGCGGCTTCGACCGGGTCGAGGTCGGGGTAGAGGTGGCGCATGTCTTCGTCGCTGGCCTTCACCACGTCGCAGAGGGGGACCAGGGCTTCGAGGCGGCGGCGGATCGCGGGGACGTCGCCGGCGATGTCCGGGCGGACGTTGGGGTCCAAGGTCAATGTCACGGCGCCGCGGGCGTGTTCGCGCAGGATCATGCGGAACAGCGCGGTGCCGCCGGGCTCCAGGTGGAGCGCGACCGAGCCGACGTGCAGGGCCTGGACGTCGGAGCCCAAGGGGTCAGGGAGTTCGTCGCTGGTCCACTGGCCGTCGGCGGTTCCGGTGAACCAGAAGTCGTAGGCCGCGCGGCGATGTTCGTCGAAAGTGACGACGGCGAGGCTGGAGGGTTCCGCGGCGTCGACCAGGTAGCGGGGCGAAATGCCGTCGGCGGCGAGGCGGTTGCGGATGCGGGTGCCGAAGGCGTCGGAGCCGACGCGGGCGATGAGGGAGGCGGGGCTTCCCAGGCGGGTCGCCGCTATGGCGATGTTGGCAGGGCTGCCACCGGCGAGCGCACGGTAGGTGTCCGCGCCGGTGGGGACCAGGTCGATGACGTTCTCGCCGGCGACGGCGATCGGGTAGGCGCGTGTGTCCGTCATGCCGCTTCACCGCCGGAGGCGGCGTCGCGTACGGCGCCTGCGGCGCTGCCCGCGAGGGGCAACTGGGGGAGGAGGGTGGCCTGGTAGGCGTGGTAGATGTCCGGCTTGCCGGCCCAGACCGTGGATGCCGGGCGGTTGTCCGCGTCGAGTTCGTGGTGCCAGCTGCCGTCATGTTCGTCGATGACGTACTGCGCGCAGTAGTCCCACCACGTGCGGTACCAGTGCTCGTAGACCAGGTCGCCGGTCCGCCGGTGCAAGGCCGCGGCGGAGCAGATTGCTTCCGCGATCACCCAGTGCATGCGGGCGTGGACCACGGGGCGGTCGTCGTGGTCGACCGTGTAGACGAAGCCCGGCTGCCCGTCGGCGTCCCACCCCGCGCCGACCGCCACGACGAACAGCCACCGTGCCGCTTCCGCGAGCCAGTTCGGCGGGTCGGGCAGCGCGGCTTCGAGGTTGAGCAGCAGGCGCGCCCATTCGAGCGCGTGGCCGGGTGTCGTGCCGTACGGGCGGAACGGGTCGGCCCGGTTGGTGTCGTGGTACTCCGGCACGATGTGCCCGTCGGCGGAGAAATGCTCGGGGACCCGCCACCATTGCGAGCGGGCCACGTGGTCGACGAAGAACTCGGCGATGCGCAGCGCGCGGTCGCGCCACACCCCGTCGCCGGTCGCGTCGGCCGCGGCCAGGAACGCCTCGACCGCGTGCATGTTCGCGTTCGCGCCGAGGTACGCCTCGGGCTCCTGCCAGGCGCGGTCCCACGATTCGCGGACCCAGCCGCGCCGGTCGTCCCAGAAGCGGGATTCCATGACGTCGCACGCGTCGGCCAGCAAGGCTTTGGCGCCCGCTCGTCCGGCAACGGTCAGGCTTGCCGCGGCGAGGAGGACGAAAGCGTGTCCGTACGCCGTCTTGCGGCCGTCCGACGGCTTGCCGGGTTCGGGGATGGCCGGATACCAGCCCCCGTGCTCCGCGTCCCGCAGCGGGCCGTCCAGGGCCGCGAGACCGCGGTCGGCGAGCGGGCCGGCGCCGGGGCGGCCGCGCAGGTGGGCCAGCGCGTACACATGAGCCATTCGCGCGGTGATCCACAGCTGGACGCCGGATGCCGGGTCGGGCGTGCCGGAGGCGTCGAGCCAGGCGAAGCCCGCGCCGGCGGCGGGTGCGGCGGCGGTGCCGAACCGCAGCAGACGGCCGCCTTCCGCGTCGAGCCACGCGCGGTGTGCGGCCAGAGCGACCCAGGAAGGGTCGCGGGACCCGTGGTGTGAGGCGTTCATCGCGCACATCGTCCCACCGGGGCGGTGGGACGCGGCAGGAACGCGCCGGGCGGGGGCGGCGGGCACCCGACCGGGTGCGCCATGTGTCCGGAAAGCACGGAACCGGCGGCTCCGAAGAGCCGCCGGTTCCGTCAGGACTACGACACCGACCCGCCAATGCTCGCCTCTCGGCAAGTGGTCCCTCGTAGGGACTAATGGTTGGGCCCGGGGGCTTGGATCGAGCCGGTGCCATGACCAGAGTAACCGACCCGCCCGGAAGCGGAAGGCGGTCGCGGATGGACGCGGATCACAGTTTGCGCGGAGACGGCGGCGGGGTACCGAGACCGCCTGCGGAGGGGGAACGGACCCGAGGGCGGCGACGAAGGCGAGGTCGAGGACGGGGGGGAGGCGGGGCGAAGACGGGCAACGGTAGGGGTGTCCGAGGCGCGCCCTGTACCGCTCACGCACGCGCACCCCGGAGCTCGTCTGCCCCCGCGCAGACGCCCGGGGGCTGTCCCCGCGCCGCGTTGGCTCGCCACACGCTTTGCCTCGCACGACTTGCCCACCCGCACTGACCGCCGCGCCCGCTCCCACCCTCCTCGCGCTCTCGCTCACTCCCTCGGTGTCGCCCCCGCTCCCGGATCCCCCCGCCGTCACCCCACGTTCACGCCCCGCCCGCGTGGTCGCCCCGTGCCTCCTCTCCAGCCCACGCACGACACGTCGCCATCACCCCCCGCTCGCGCTCCCACACCCCCAGTCGCCCCGTGCCCCACCCCCGTCCCCGGTCCGTCACCCCCTCACCTCCCCCGTCTCCTGGGCCCCCGGGCCACCGCCTGTCGCCGCTTGCGGGTGCCGTTTCGTCGTTCTGTCCCGCGAAGTGAGACGATCGTCTGCGGTGCCGTGCCATGGCACCGAACTGTTGAGGAGACTGCTTCATGCCCGCAGCGCCGAGCGCTTCGTACTCGATCACCGCCCGACTCGAGGTCCCCGCCGGGGGCCGCGTGGTCAGCCAGCTCACCAACGCGGTGGAATCCGCGGGGGGTTCGGTCACGGGCCTGGACGTCACCGCATCGGGGCACGAGCGGCTCCGCGTCGACGTGACGATCGCCGCGTCGTCCACCGACCACGCGGACGCGCTGGTCGAAGCGCTCGCCGCGATCGAGGGTGTGGCCCTCGGCAAGGTGTCCGACCGGACGTTCCTCATGCACCTCGGCGGCAAGATCGAGATGCAGGCCAAGCACCCGATCCGCAACCGCGACGACCTGTCGATGATCTACACCCCGGGTGTCGCGCGCGTGTGTCTCGCGATCGCGGAGAACCCGGAAGACGCGCGCCGCCTGACGATCAAGCGCAACACGGTCGCTGTTGTCACCGACGGCTCGGCCGTGCTCGGCCTCGGCAACATCGGCCCGAAGGCCGCGCTGCCGGTCATGGAGGGCAAGGCCGCGCTGTTCAAGCGCTTCGCCGGCATCGACGCGTGGCCGATCTGCCTGGACACGCAGGACCCCGACGAGATCGTGCGGGCCGTCCAGTTGATGGCCCCCGGCTTCGCCGGGATCAACCTCGAGGACATCTCCGCGCCGCGCTGCTTCGAGATCGAGCGCCGTCTGCGCGAGACCCTCGACATCCCGGTCTTCCACGACGACCAGCACGGCACCGCCATCGTCGTGCTCGCCGCGCTGACCAACGCCCTTCGGGTGGTGGGGAAGAAGATCGAGGACGTCCGCCTGGTGATGTCCGGCGCGGGTGCGGCCGGCACGGCGATCCTCAAGCTGCTGCAGGCCGCCGGCCTGCGCGACGTCGTGGTCGCGGACGTGCACGGTGTCGTGCACGGCGGCCGCGACGACCTCGGCGACGACCTGCGGTGGATCGCCGACCACACCAACTCCGAGGGCCTGACCGGGACTTTGAAGGAAGCCGTGGTCGGCGCGGACGTGTTCGTCGGCGTCTCCGCGCCGAACGTCATCGACGGCGGCGACGTGGCGAAGATGGCCGACGACGCGATCGTGTTCGCGCTCGCCAACCCGGAGCCGGAGATCTACCCGGCGGTCGCCCAGGAGCACGCCGCGGTCGTCGCGTCGGGCCGCAGCGACTTCCCCAACCAGATCAACAACGTTCTGGTTTTCCCGGGGGTGTTCCGCGGACTGGTCGACGCGCAGAGCCGGCACATCACAACAGACATGTTGTTGGCCGCGGCTCGGGCGCTCGCTTCCGTCGTCACCGACGACGAGCTGAACGCCAGCTACATCATTCCGAGTGTGTTCCACCCGGAAGTGTCGAACGTCGTCGCGGCCGCCGTCCGGGACGCGGTTCTCGAGGACCGTCGGCAATCATGATCGGGACCCGCCGTATGCCGGGCGGTGCGACGAGCGTACGAATGCTGGTCGTATCGTCGGGGTGTGGCGGGCGTGCACAGCCCCGATTCGGGCCCGTAATCTGCCACGACCCGCCAAATCACGGGGCTTTCCGCGTGATTCGGCGTGTCCCTGATTAGGTTCCGGGCCCGGATACGTGCAGGATTCGTCCCCGGGGCAAGAACAGCGAGTTGGAAAGACCACGGGAGAAATACATGAACCGCAGTGAGCTGGTGGCCGCCCTCGCGGAGCGGGCCGACGTCACGCGCAAGGACGCCGACGCCGTGCTGAACGCCTTCGCCGAGGTCGTCGGTGAGATCGTCAGCAAGGGCGACGAGAAGATCACGATCCCCGGCTTCCTGAGCTTCGAGCGGACCCACCGCTCGGCGCGCACCGCGCGCAACCCGCAGACCGGCGAGCCGATCGAGATCCCGGCCGGCTACAGCGTCAAGGTCTCCGCGGGCTCGAAGCTCAAGGACGCCGCCAAGGGCAAGTGACCGGGCGCGCTCGCTGAGCGCACTCGATCGCACGTAAGCCGAAGGGCGGTTCCCGGTACGGGAACCGCCCTTCGGCGTCGACGCAGGTGGTCGAACAAGTTGGTCGGTGCGCGCCGCCCCCCGGGCGGCGCGCGTCCGGCTCAGGCCACGCCTTGGCCGACCGTCTCCGGGAGTTCGTCCCCGCGGTCGTCGGCCACCACCCCGGCCTCGTCGGCCGCGCGGGCGGCCAGACCGCCGGAAACGCCCTGGGACGCCGTCTGCGGGGCTTGCGGCTGGGGGTCGGCCGGGGGCAGCCCGACCCGGGCTCCGAGAGCCTCCAGCTTGCCCAGGAAGCCCTCGTAGCCGCGGTTGATCAGGTCGATGCCGTGCACGCGCGACTTGCCCTCCGCGGCCAACGCCGCGATCAGGTACGAGAAACCACCGCGCAGGTCGGGGATGACCAGGTCCGCGCCGTGCAGCTTCGCCGGGCCCGAGATGACCGCCGAGTGCTGGAAGTTGCGCTGCCCGAACCGGCACGGCGTTCCGCCGAGGCACTCGTTGTAGAGCTGGATCGTGGCACCCATCTGGTTGAGCGCGGAGGTGAATCCGAGGCGCGACTCGTACACCGTCTCGTGCACGATCGACAGCCCGGACGCCTGCGTGAGCGCCACCACAAGCGGCTGCTGCCAGTCCGTCTGGAAGCCCGGGTGCACGTCCGTCTCCAGCGCGATCGCGCGCAGCCGGCCGCCCGGGTGCCAGAACCGGATGCCGTCGTCGTCCACCCGGAACGCGCCGCCGACCTGCCGGAACACGTTCAGGAACGTCATCATGTCCAGCTGCCGCGCGCCCCGCACGAACACGTCGCCGCCGGTCGCCAGCGCCGCGCACGCCCACGACGCGCTCTCCAGGCGGTCCGGCAGCGCCCGGTGCGTGTAGCCGCCGAGGCGGTCCACACCGGTGATCCGGATCACCCGGTCGGTCGCCACCGAGATGATCGCGCCCATCTTCTGGAGCACGCAGATGAGGTCTATGATCTCCGGCTCCACGGCCGCGTTGCGCAGCTCGGTGGTGCCTTCCGCGCGCACCGCGGTCAGCAGGACCTGCTCGGTGGTGCCGACACTCGGGTACGGGAGTTCGATCTTGGTGCCGTGCAGTCCGCCGGGCGCTTCCAGGTAGAGGCCCTCGGGGCGCTTGTCCACCGTCGCGCCGAACTCGCGCAGCACGTTCAGGTGGAAGTCGATCGGCCGGTCGCCGATCCGGCAGCCGCCCAGGTCCGGGATGAACGCCCGGCCGATGCGGTGCAGCAGCGGCCCGCACAGCAGGATCGGGATGCGGCTGGAGCCGGCGTGCGCGTCGATGTCCGCGACGTTCGCCAGCTCGACCGACGACGGGTCCATGACCAGCTCGTCCGGCTCGTCGCCCTCGTACACCGCCACCCCGTGCAGTTGGAGCAGGCCGCGCACAATGTGCACGTCGCTGATGCCGGGGACGTTGCGCAGCCGGCTCGGCTCCTCGCCGAGCAGGGCCGCCACCATCGCCTTGGGCACCAGATTCTTGGCGCCCTTGACCCGGACCTCGCCCTCGAGCGGGGAACCACCGTGAACGAACAGCACGTCGTCTTTCATGAATCTCGCGTTCCTGGACGGAAGTGGCCGACTTCGGACGGAGCACACAAGCCGTGCGGGATACGCGCGGCACGTGTGGACAACAGCGGACAACGGTACGCGCTCGTTGGCCGGGAAGGTGCATTGTCGGAGGCCCTGGCGGGCACAGGACCTCGGACGGGAGCGGGATTCGGGACCCTGGTCCTTCCGGCGCGTCGCCCCTCGCGGTGGCCGCGTCGGGGACCTCGGACGACGGCTGCGGGTGTTACACGTGGGGCTGGTGTGCTGTGTGGGGGCGTACGGGACGAGGGAGTGGGGTGCGTGGCGGACGCCGCGGCCGCGCCGGGCGCATGGCTGACCCGGGCGCGGCTCCGGACCGCGCCGCATCCGGGACGCCGGCCGGCGCCGGTCCGGACGCGGCCGCAGGCGCGGGCCGGCCGGTCGGCCGCCGCGGCTTCCTCGCCGGGATTCGCGACAAGGTCGTCGAGGCCGTCCGCACCGTCGCGCACACCGCGCAGCGCGCGATCGAACACCCCGCAAGCCCCGACGGCCCCGGAAGGCCCGGTGACGCGGGGCGCTCCGCAAGCCCGGGCGGCCCGGCGAGTCCGCCGGGCGCGCCCGGGATTCCCGGGGAGTCGGCCGGAGGCGAGACTCCGGCGGCCGGCATGCAGGATCATGGGCGCATGACCGAGGTCTCGCTCACCGGACGCCTGCTCGTGGCGACGCCCGCGCTGACCGACCCGAACTTCGACCGGTGCGTGCTGCTCGTGCTCGACCACGACGAGGAGGGCGCCCACGGCGTCGTCCTCAACCGCCCGACCCCGGTCGACGTGCACGACGTGCTGGCCGGGTGGGAAAAGGCGGTCACCGGCCCGGCCGTGGTGTTCCAAGGCGGTCCGGTCGCCATGGACTCCGCACTGGCGATCGCGTCGGTGCCCGGCGGCGGCGAGCCGATCGGCTGGCGGCAGGTCTTCGGCCGCCTCGGCCTGGTCGACCTCGACGCGCCGCCCGAGGTGGTCGGCGCCGAATTCGGGTCGATGCGGATCTTCGCGGGCTACGCGGGCTGGGGCCCCGGCCAGCTGGAGGCCGAGCTGGGCGAGGGTGCCTGGTACGTCGTCGAGTCCGAGCCCGGCGACGCGTTCAGCGCCGAGCCGGAACGCCTGTGGCGGGCGGTGCTGCGCCGCCAGCGCGGCGAGCTGGCGATGGTCGCGACCTATCCGGAAGACCCGTCGCTGAACTGAGCGGCCCGGGTCGGCGGGGCACCCGGTCGGCGCATCCGGGCGGGGGAGGGCGGCGGCCTTGCCCGGCCCGGGTCGGCACGTCCGTCCCCCCGTAGAATCGGACCCATGACCACTCCGCAGGACTACCCGGAGCCCGAGCGCGTCGGCGGCACCTCCACGCTCGTCGAGGAGACCCCGCAGGTCTCGCACGGCGACGGCGACCACGAGCGCTTCGCGCACTACGTGCAGAAGGACAAGATCATGGAGAGTGCCATGACCGGCACTCCGGTGATCGCCCTGTGCGGCAAGGTGTGGGTGCCGGGCCGGGACCCGAAGAAGTACCCCGTGTGCCCCATGTGCAAGGAGATCTACGAGTCCATGGGCCCGGGCGGCGACGGCGACAAGGGCGGCAAGGGCGGCGACAAGTAGCCCTCGGCCTCGTTGCGCGGCCGCGCGGTACGGCGGCTCCCGGCGAGCGTCGGCCGCCGGCCGCGTCCGGTGCGCGTCGCGGCAGCGTCCGCGGCGCGCACATCTGCGATCCCGGGCCCCCGCCGCCCGTCCGGCGCAGTAGCGTGGTGCCGCTGTGAACGAAGCGATCATGCTGCCGCTGTCGCTGCGCGAGGCCGTGGACGCGCTGGCCCGCGAGCCCGCCGCCCTTCCGGTGGCCGGCGGCACCGACCTGATGCCGCGCGTCAACGCCGGGATGCTGCGGCCCCGTGCGCTCGTCGGCCTGTCCGGACTCGCCGAGCTGCGCGCCTGGCAGTACGACGGTGCCACGGCCGTCATCGGCTCCGGCCTGACCTGGGCCCGCCTGGCGGGCCCGGACCTGGCCGCGGTCGCGCCCGCGCTGGCCGCCGCCGCGCGCCGCCTCGGCACCCCGCAGATCCGCATGATGGCGACCCTCGGCGGCAACCTGGCCTCGCGCACCCGGGAAGCGGACGCGGTGCCGGTGCTGGCCGCGCTGGAGGCCACGGTGATCGTGGCGTCGGCGGGCGGCATGCGGGAGTTCGTGTGCGACGCCCGGCCGGGTGCGCAGCTGCGGCCGGGGGAGCTGATCACGGGAGTACGGGTGCCGGTCGCGCAGGGCCCGCAGGAGTTCGCGAAGGCGCGCATCTCGACCGGGTTCCACGCCACGGTCGCGCTGGTGGCCGACGCGCGCACGGGGGCGGTGCGGTGTGCCGTGGGCGGCATCCGCCCGGGCGCGGAGCGTGCGCTGCGTGCCGAGGCGTGGCTGGCCGGGCGGATCGACCCGGGGACCGGGCGGCTCGTGGACCGGGACGACGCGGCCCGGTTCGGCGCGCTCGTCGCCGAGGGCCTGTCGCCCGGCGACGGCTCGCGGGCGGCGCGCGCCCACGAGGCCCGGGTGGTGGCGGCGCTGGTCGGCCGCGCCGCCGAACGGGTGTGGGCGCCATGACGACGGCGGACGGGGAACGAGGCATGACGGGGGAGCCGGACGAGACGGCGGGTTCGTGGGCGATACCCGGGGACGGGTCGGCCGCGGCCCCGCCAGGCTCGGCGAGCGCCGTGCCGGGCCTGGACGCGGGCGCGTCCGGGTTCTTCTACGCGGTGGACCTGTCCGCGGTGGACGGCGGCGGAGGCCGGGGCGGATCCCGCGGCGGCGACGGCGGGACCGCCGGCCGCCACACGCCGCCGGGGGGCAACGAGTACGCGGGCGACTACGGCGGGATGCCGGCGAGCGAGCCGCCCCCGTCGGGGTTCTACGACACGATGGCCGCGCCCGGGATGGGCGACGGCGGGTTTGCGGGCGGGATGCCCGCGCCGGAGGGCGTGGGCCCCGGGGGCTATCCGGGGGGTTATGCCGAGGAGACTCCGCCGTCCGGGTTCTTCCACGCGTTCGTCCCGGCGGCGGAACCGCCGCCGGGGTCGCCGGGCTTCGGCGCCGATCACGGGTTCCCGGCCGACGGGACGTCGTCGTGGCGGCCTTTTGTGGCGGGCGACGCCGGAGAAGCGCCGGAGGATGCCGGGCCGCTGTACGCGGCGCCGATACCGGATCCGTACGCGACAGGCCCCGAGGCGCAGCCCCACGCCGGATACCCGGCGCCGGGCGGGTTCGACCCCGGGGCGCTGGAGACCACGCTGACCCTGCCGCAGATCGGCGGCGACCTGCCGGACCCCGGCGCGAGTGCCGAACTGCATCCCCCGTCCGGGTACTTCCACGCGGTGAGCATCGGCGACACGGACTTCGGCGGCCTCCCGTCGGGGACGTTCGGCGGTGCCGACGGGTTCGGGAGCGGTGCGGAGTTCGGCTCCGGCGCGGTCGTCGGGGAGATGCCCGAAGTACAGAGCGCCCCGCCGTCGTTCGCGGACCTGGAGGCCGGGTTCGGGCCCGACCTCGCCGCGCTGCCGCCCGACGCTTCGGCCGCCGTGCCGCCGCCCGCGGATCCCCTGACCGGCCCGATGCCCGCAGCCGAGCCCCTCGGCCCGTCGCCGATGGTGCACCTGGCTCCGGCGGCGCCCGCCGATGTCCCGGCCATGCCCGGCACGTTCGGGGCCGGTGCGGCGGCGTTGCCGCCGGCCGAGCCGGTCGTGTCGTACACCCTGAACGTCAACGGAGCCCTGCAGTACGTCGCCGACGGATGGATCGGCGACAGCCTCCTCACCGTCCTGCGCGACCGCCTCGGCCTCTCCGGCGCGAAGGACGGCTGCGGGCAAGGCGTGTGCGGGGCCTGCACGGTGCTCGTCGACGGGGCCCCGGCCGCCGCGTGCCTGGTGTCCGCGGCGACGCTCGGCATGCGCGAGGTGACCACCGTCGAAGGGCTCGTCGGACCCGGGCCGGCCGCGATCCGGCAGGGGCTGATCGAGCAGGGCGCCGTCCAGTGCGGCTACTGCATCCCCGGCGTGGTGGTCAGCGCCCACGCGCTCCTTGCCCGCATACCCCGGCCCGACGAGGCGACCGTGCGCCGGGCCCTGGCCGGGCACCCGTGCCGCTGCGTCGGCCCGAACCGGATGGTGGCCGGGGTGTGTGCCGCGGCGGCCGCGACGCCGCCCGATGCCGATCACGAAATCCCCCCGGACGCGTCCGCGTTCGCGCCCGCCGGGGCGGAGGACGGACGGTGACGCGCCTGATCGCCGAGCCGCCCGACGCGCAGGCGCAGACCCAGGGGCGGTTCGCATACACCGCCGACCTGTGGGTGCCCGGCATGCAGTGGTGTGTGCTCGTCCGGTCGCCGCATCCGCACGCGCGGATCACCGGCATCGACACCTCGGCGGCGCTCGCCGTGCCCGGCGTCACGACCGTGGTGACCGCCGCGGACCTGCCGGCCGAGGCGTTCCACGGCCCGGTCGTCGTCGACCGGCCCGTGCTGGCCTCGGACGTCGTGCGGTTCACGGGCGAAGCCGTCGCGGCGGTGTGTGCCGAGACGCGCATGGCCGCGCTGCGCGGCGCCGAAGCCGTCGAGGTCGAGTACGAGCCGCTGGACGCCCGCCTCGACCCCGAACACGCCTTCGCCAGCGCCCCGTTGCATCCGGACGGCAACCTGTTCCGGCATGTCGCGCTGCGCCACGGGCGGCCCGTGCAGCGGCGCCCGGACGGTTCGCCGGTCGAAGAGGTCGTCGTCGAGGGCCTCTACGACATCGCCGCGCAGGATCAGCTCAACCCGGCGACCGACGCCGTCCTCGCGCTGCCGTGCGCGGACGGCGGCATCGAACTGCACACCGCGTCGCCGTGGCCGCACGCCGACCGCGACCAGGTCGCGCAGTGCCTCGGCTTCGCGTCCGGCACGCTGCGCGTGGTGCCCGCGGGGGTCGGCGGATCGTCCGGCACCCGCGAGGAGGCCGGGATGCTCGCGGTCGCCGCGTGGCTCGCCGCGCGCACCGGGCGGGCGGTCAAGATCGTCGCCGACCGCGCGGACGCGCTGACCGGCGGCGGGCACCGGCACGCGGCGCGGCTGAAGTACACGCACCGGGCGGACAGCAACGGGCGGTTGCTCGCGGTCGAGGCGGAAATCCTGCTGGACGGCGGCGCGTACGCCACCACGTCCCCCGAAGTCGTGGGCCGGTTGGCCGGGTGCGCCACCGGGCCGTACATGGTGCTGCACGCGGCCGTGGACGTGTGGGCGGTGCGCACCAACAATCCGCCGGCCGGGACGATGCGCGGGCCGGGCGCGACGCAGGTGTGCTTCGCGTACGAGGCGCAGATGGACAAGCTCGCCGCCGCGCTCGGCATGGACCCGGTCGAACTGCGGCTGCGCAACGCGCTGAGCACCGGCACCATGCTGACCACCGGCCAGGTCCTGGACGGCCCGGCTCCGGCCGGGGAGTTGCTGCGTGCGGTGGCGGAACACCCGGCGCCGGAAAGCGAACCGGCGCCCGGGCTGCGCCGCGGCACCGGCTTCGCGGTGGGCCTGGTGCCGCTGCTGGGCATCGAGGGCGCCGACGAGTCGTCGACCGCGACGGTGCGCCTCGACCACGGCGTGGTGACGGTGACGTGCGCGGCGGTCGAGGCCGGGCAGGGGTTCACCGCGCTGGTCCGGCGGATCGTCGCCGACGTGCTGGGCATCGCCGACGCGATCGTGCTGCCCGCGGGCACCGCGATGCCGAGCGCGGGCCCGGCCGGGGTGGGGCGGCACACCATGCTGACCGCGGGGGCGGTCGACCAGGCGTGCCGGGACATCCGGGCCCGGCTTCTCGCGCCGATCGCCGCCCGCTACGGCATGACGGCGGCGCTGCTGGACGTGCGCGGCGGCCGCCTGGTGTCCTACGACGGCCTGGTCGACCTGCCCGCCGAGGTGATGACCGAGGGCCAGGAGATCGCCGCGACCGCGGGCGCGGCCCGTGCACGGCACACCGAGCCGCTCGACGACGCCGGGCAGGGCGACGCGTATCCGGTGGTGGCGTTCGCGGCGTGCCGGGTGGTCGCCGACGTGGACCCGGAGACCGGGGCGGTGCAGGTCGTCGACGTGACCGGCGCCTACGACGCGGGCAAGGTCCTGGACCCGGTGCTGGCGCTCGCCCGCGTCGAGGGCTCGGTGGCGATGGGCATCGGCATGGCGCTCGTCGAGGACTTGGACGCCGCGCGGCTGCACGGGCCCATCGCGTGGGCCCAGCCGACCGCGCTGGACGTCCCGCCGGTGCGCGTCGCCGCGTGGCACGAGGAACCGCAGCCCGGCATCCCGATGGGCGCCAAGGGGCTCGCCGACGCGGCCGTGGTGCCGGTTCCCGCGGCGGTGGCCGCGGCGGTGCGCGACGCGACCGGACTGGACCTGCCGAGCCTGCCGCTGCGGCCGCGCGACGTCGCCGCCCGGCGGTGACCGACAGTGACCCACGACGGCTTTTGCGGTGATCCGGCGCACCGCCCGGCACGCCCGGGCGAGGCGCCAAGAGCCCGGCTCAACCGCGTCGTTGCGCGGCCTGCGGAAGGGGCTCGGGTAGCCTGAGCCGTTCCCGTCCGTGCCGGGCAGGGCCTGTCCGATCGACCCCCGGCACCCGTCCGTCCGTACCTTCGTGCGACCCCGGAGCGCTTGTCCCGCAGTGAGTACTTCAGCCGCGTCCCACCTGTCCCCGGCCTTCCCCGCCCGCGCCCCCTGGGGCACCGCAGGCAAGCTGCGCGCTTGGCAGCAGGGCGCTCTGGACGAATACCTGGACCGGCACCCCCGGGACTTCCTCGCGGTCGCCACGCCGGGCGCCGGCAAGACCACGTTCGCGCTGCGGATCGCCAGCGAACTCCTGCAGCGGCACATAGTCCAGCAGATCACCATCGTCGCGCCGACCGAGCACCTGAAGAAGCAGTGGGCCGAGGCGGCGGCGCGGATAGGGATCCGGATCGACCCCAACTACTCGGGCTCGTCCGGTCCCGCCAACCGCGAGTTCCACGGCGTGGCGGTCACCTACGCGGGGGTGGGCGTCCACCCGATGCTGCACCGGCGCCGCGTGGAGAACCGCAAGACGCTGGTCATCCTCGACGAGATCCACCACGCGGGCGACAGCAAGTCGTGGGGCGACGCGGTGTTCGAGGCGTTCGAGCCGGCCACCCGGCGGCTGGCGCTCACCGGGACGCCGTTCCGGTCCGACACCAACCCGATCCCGTTCGTCAGCTACGTCGAGGGCTCGGACGGGATCCGCCGCAGCGCGGCCGACTACACGTACGGCTACGCCCATGCCCTCGCCGACCACGTCGTGCGCCCGGTCATCTTCATGTCCTACTCGGGCGAGATGCGCTGGCGCACCAAGTCCGGCGACGAGGTCGCGGCCAGCCTCGGCGAGCCGATGACGAAGGACGCCATCAACCAGGCGTGGCGCACCGCCCTCGACCCGCACGGGTCGTGGATGCCGCAGGTGCTGCGCGCCGCGGACAAGCGGCTGACCGAAGTCCGCAAGGCGGTGCCGGACGCGGGTGCGCTGGTGATCGCGACCGACCACGAGTCGGCGCGCGCCTACGCGAAGATGATCCGCGAGATCACCGGCACCGGCGCGACCATAGTGCTGTCCGACGACGTCGGCGCGTCGAAGAAGATCGAGGAGTTCAGCGAGGGCGACTCGCGCTGGATGGTCGCGGTCCGCATGGTGTCCGAGGGCGTCGACGTGCCGCGTCTGGCGGTCGGCGTGTTCGCCACCACGATCTCCACGCCGCTGTTCTTCGCGCAGGCCGTCGGGCGCTTCGTCCGGGTGCGGCGTCGCGGCGAGGTCGCGTCGGTGTTCCTGCCGTCCGTCCCGACGCTGCTCCAGCACGCGAACGAGATGGAGAAAGAGCGCGACCACGTCCTCGACAAGCAGAAGAAGGGCGAGGGCCTCTACGACACCGAGGACGCGCTGCTCGCGCAGGCCAACCAGGAGAAGGACACCCCCGGCGAGCAGGAGCAGTTCTCCTTCGAGGCGCTGGAGAGCGAGGCGCGGTTCGACCGCGTGCTCTACGACGGCGCCGAGTTCGGCCTCCAGGCGCACACCGGCAGCGAAGAGGAAGAGGAGTACCTGGGCATCCCCGGCCTCCTGGAGCCCGACCAGGTGCAGATGCTGCTGCAGAACCGGCAGGCCAAGCAGATCGCCCGCAGCCGCAAGAAGCCCGATGCCGAGGCCGACCTGTCGGAGAAGACAGCCGCCCAGCGACCGGTGGTGACGCACCGTCAGCTCTCCGGGCTGCGCAAGGAGCTGAACACTTTGGTGGCCGCGTGGCACCACCGCAGCGGCCAGCCCCATGGCGTCATCCACAACGAGCTGCGCCGGGTATGCGGCGGGCCGCCGACCGCGCAGGCGTCGGCGGGGCAGCTCCAGGACCGGATCGCCAAGATCCAGCAGTGGGCGACCTCGGCACGTTGACACGGCTCCTGACGGTCCGTCGGGAGCGAACCGGGACAAGTGCCCCGCCTACCGGACGGTAGGTACGCGCCAGGCGGACACCGAGGGGTCCGCATCATGAGATCAACTTCGGCTGAGGCACGTGTCACTGCGCAGACTTCTGGGAAGTTTGTCCGTATTTAGCGGGACTTGGTGCACAGATCCCCCGCGGAATCCGTCCACATTCCGGAAACTCGCTTACCTGGGGCCGGGCCTCTGATTACCGTGATTGACATCAGTCGCGCCAGGGACAAGAGCCCTTGTGCGTCCGACAGTCCGTCCGGGCCTACCCGGCCGGCAAGACGAGTTGACCGCGCAACCACGACCTGGCGCCGCGCAGCAGCATCGTGACCCCGGCGTCCGCCACACGGCCGCGCCCGGAGTCGCGCCAGTGGGGACCCGGGCCTTTGGTGATTCCCGGGAATGCAACGCACGCGTGCAAGGGAGGCTTCTCGTGGCCGCGGAGACATCACAGACCCTGGACCGAGGACTCAAGGTCCTCGAACAACTGGCCGATGCCCCGGAAGGGCTGACGGTGCCGGAGATATCGGCCGCACTCGGCGTGAACCGTACCGTCGTGTACCGCATCCTGGCCACCCTCGAGCAGCACGGGCTGATCCGTCGCGACGCGGGCGGCCGGACCCGGCTCGGCCTGGGCGCCCTGCAACTGGCCCGACGCGCCCACCCGCTGGTGCGCGACGCGGCCGTGCCGTGCCTGCGCCGGCTCGCCGAAGAGACCGGTGCGACGGCGCACTTGACCATCGTGGACGGCCTCGACGCGCTCGCCGTCGCGGTGGCCGAACCCACCTGGACCGATTACCACGTCGCCTACCGGGTCGGCTCGCGCCACCCGCTCGAACAGGGCGCGGCCGGGCAGGCCATCCTGACCGCCCGCCGGGTCCGCGCCGGACTCGACCCGGCCGTGCCGTACGTGCACGTCGCCGGCGACGGGCACCGCTCGGCCCCCGGCATCGCCGCGGCCGTCCCGGCCCTGGCCGGCGTCGAGGCGAGCGTCGGCGTGCTGTCCTTCAGCGAACTCGACAGCGAACGCTTCGGCCCCCGCGTCGCCGAAGCCGCGCTGGAACTCGCCGAGACGCTCGGCGGCGGCCCGCGGCTGCCCGTCCAGCGCGACGACGAGGCCGTGCCGGAGACCGTGGTCCGCGCCGGATAGCCGCCCGCCCGCCCCGTAGACCCCCGCCTACCCCTGCGGTGGGGACCCGCGGGCGGCGGCCCGCCCCGCCCGGACGCACTGGTTTAATTCCGGGGTGGCCCGTTCCAAGCGCACCCTCGCCCTCTCGCTGCTGCTGATCGTGATCCTCGGCGTCTTCGGCTTCACCGCGCCGCTTCCGTTCACGGTCATCAGCCCGGGCGAGACGGTGGACACGCTGGGCAAGGATGCGGCCGGAGCGCCGGTCATCCAGATCACCGGGGCCACCCCGCAGCCCACCGAGGGCCAACTGCTGCTCACCACGATCCGCGCCGACGACCCGGACACCGAGCACCACCTGAGCGGGCTTCTCGACGCCTGGTTCGACGGCAACGAAGCCGTCGTGCCCAAGAAGTCGGTCTACCCCGAGGGCAAGTCCAAGGCGCAGATCATTCAGCAGAACACCCAGGACATGACGGAGTCGCAGGACCATGCGGCCGTCGCGGCCCTGAACTACCTCAAGCTCGACCCGAACCAGGTCAAGGTCAAGCTGAACGCGGGCGAGATCGGCGGCCCCAGCGCCGGCCTGATGTTCTCCCTCGGCATCGTCGACATGCTCGGCACCCGGAACCTCACGGGGGGCCAGATCATCGCCGGGACCGGCACCATCGACGACACCGGCAAGGTCGGCCCCATCGGCGGCATCGAGATGAAGACCAAGGGCGCCAAGAAGAGCCTCGCGACCGTGTTCCTGCTGCCCAAGGAAGAGTGCAAGAAGGCCAAGGCCGCCGCCCCCGGCGGACTGCGCCTCGTCCCGGTGGAAACCCTGCCGCAGGCCGTCGACGCGCTGATGGCCCTGCAGAACGGCGGCAAGGTCCCGTCCTGCTGACCTGACCTGACCTGACCTGACCAGACCCGGCCTGGCCCGACCGGATCCGCTCAGCGGTCGGGGTGCTCGTCCGGCTCCGGCTCGGACGGGTCGCCGACCGCCGCCGCGACCAGCGGCAGCACCCGGTACGGCACCGGGTTCTCCAGCGCGATCGCCGTCGACGCGCGCAGGATCCCGTCGAACTCCACCACGTGGTCGATCACCCGCTGCAGGTCCGCGTTCGACCGCGCCACCAGCCGGCACAGCATGTCCCCGCGCCCGGTGATCGTGTGCAGCTCCAGCACCTCCGGAATCGACGCGAGATGCGCCCGTACGTCCGGCCCCCGGCCCTGCCGGATCTCCAGCGTCGCGAACGCCGTCACCGCGAAGCCGAGCGCCGCCGGATCCAGATGCGGACCGAACCCGCGCACCACGCCCCGCGCGTGCAGCCGGTCGAGCCGCGCCTGCACCGTGCCGCGCGCCACGCCGAGCCGCCGCGAGCACTCCAGCACCCCCAGCCGCGGCTCCTCGTCCAGCAAACGGATCAACGCGGCGTCCAGACGATCGATCGGCACGGCGGCTCCAGGGTGCGCGGGCGGTGTCCACGGCGGGCGCGCGGGCTGGTCAGGCTGTACATTCACCCGGTTGCGCGCCCGGATCGACTGTACAGATTGCCCAGGGGAATCAGCACCTGTTGCGCAACCTGCCGGACGGGGCGACCCTGCGGAGAGACGTCGACCTCGTCGCCGACACCCGCCCCCCACCCCTCCGGGAGCCGTCATGACCGAGATGCTGCACCGCTCCGACGCAGAGACGGCGCAGGACCCCTTCCCCGTCCTCGGCATGGACGCGGTCGTGTTCGCCGTCGGCAACGCCCGCCAGGCGGCGCACTGGTACTCGACCGCTTTCGGGTTCCGCTGCACCGCCTACTCCGGCCCGGAGACCGGCAACCGCGACACCGTGTCCTACGTGCTCGAATCCGGCGAGGCCCGGTTCGTCGTCACCTCGCCGCTGCACCCCGACCACCCGCTCGCCGCGCACATCGCCGAGCACGGGGACGGCGTCGTCGACTTGGCCATCGCGGTGCCCGACGCGCGGGCCGGCTACGCGTACACCACCGGCCACGGCGCGACCGGCCTCGACGAGCCCGCGGACATGCGCGACGACCACGGCACCGTGGTGCGCTCCGCGATCGCCACGTACGGCCAGACCCGCCACTCGCTGGTCGACCGGCACGACTACGCGGGCCCCTACCTGCCCGGCTACGCCGCCCGCGGCCCCCTCGCCCCGGCGCCCGCGAAGCCGTGGATCACCTCCATCGACCACTGCGTCGGCAACGTCGAACTCGGCAAGATGGACGCCTGGGTCGAGTTCTACCAGCGCGTCATGGGCTTCACGAACATGCGCGAGTTCGTCGGCGGCGACATCGCCACCGAGTACTCCGCGCTCATGTCGAAGGTCGTCGCGGACGGCACCCGCAAGGTGAAGTTCCCGATCAACGAGCCCGCGATCGCGAAGAAGAAGTCGCAGATCGACGAGTACCTCGAGTTCTACCGCGGCCCCGGCGTCCAGCACATCGCGCTCGCCACCGACGACATCGTCCGCACCGTCCGCGCCATGCGCGACGCGGGCGTCGAGTTCCTCAACACCCCGGACTCGTACTACGACACGCTCGGCCAGTGGGTCGGCGAGACCCGTGTCCCGGTCGAGACGCTGCGCGAGCTGAAGATCCTCGCCGACCGCGACGAGGACGGCTACCTGCTCCAGATCTTCACCAAGCCCGTGCAGGACCGGCCGACGGTGTTCTTCGAGATCATCGAACGGCACGGGTCGCAGGGCTTCGGGCTCGGCAACTTCAAGGCGTTGTTCGAGGCGATCGAGCGCGAGCAGGAGGCGCGCGGCAACCTCTGAGCCGCCGCGGCTTCCCGTCCCTCCGGGCCTTCCGGCCCTTTCCGACTCTCCGCCGGCTCGACGGCTTCGCCCCCGGTCCCCAACGACGTGGACCGGGGGCGTTGCCGCGCCCGGGCTGTTGTACGTACGTCCGAATCGCGGCGTTACTCTGCGGCCATGAGCACCCACCCCGACCCGGCCGGCCTCGCCGCGGAGCTGCGCGCCGGACTGCCCGAACGCGCGCTGGTCACCGACCCCGACGTCGCCGCGTCCTACGCCCACGACATGGCCGGCCTGTGCCCCGCCGGGCGGCCGGCCGCGGTGGTGCTGCCGGACACCGTCGAGCAGGTGCAGCACGTCATGCGGGTCGCGACCCGGCTGCGGGTGCCCGTCGTGCCGCAGGGGGCGCGCACCGGGCTGTCCGGCGGCGCGAGCGCCGTCGACGGCTGCATCCTGCTGTCGCTGGTCCGGATGAACCGGATCCTGGAGATCGACCCGGTCGACCGCGTCGCCGTCGTCGAGCCCGGCGTGGTCAACGCGGATCTGTCCAAGGCGGCCGGGGAGTTCGGCCTCGTCTACCCGCCGGACCCGTCCAGCTGGGAGACCTGCACGATCGGCGGCAACATCGGCACCGGCGCGGGCGGGCTGTGCTGCGTCAAATACGGCGTCACCGCCGAATACGTGCTCGGCCTGGACGTCGTGCTCCCCGACGGGGAACTCCTGCGCACCGGGCGCCGCACCGCCAAGGGCGTCGCGGGTTACGACCTCACCCGGCTGTTCGTCGGCGCCGAAGGCACCCTCGGCGTGGTCGTCCGCGCGACGCTCGCGCTGCGCCCGACACCGCCGCCCGCGCTGGTCGTGGTCGCGCAGTTCGCCAGTACGACGGCGGTCGGGCGGGCGGTGGCGGCGATCACCGCGGCCGGGCACGTGCCGTCGCTGATGGAACTCATGGACGCCACCACGGTCCGCGCCGTCAACGACCTGGCCAACATGGGGCTGCCCGAGCGGACCGAGGCCCTGCTGTTGGTCGCCGTCGACACCCCCGACCCCCGGCCGGAGCTCGCCGCCATCGCCGAACTGTGCACGGAAGCCGGCGCCTTCGAAGTGCTGGCCGCCGACGACGCGGACGACTCGGCGATGTTCCTCACCGCACGCCGCCTCGCGCTGCCCGCGCTGGAACGGCTCGGCTCCAGCATGATCGACGACGTCGCGGTGCCGCGTTCCCGCCTGGCCGACATGCTCGACGGTGTCGCCCGGATCGCCGAGCGGCACGACACGGTCATCGGGGTGTGCGCACACGCGGGGGACGGCAACACCCATCCGATCGTCATCTTCGACGCCGCCGACACGGCGGCGACCGAGCGCGCGGGCGCCGCTTTCGACGCGATCATGGCGCTCGGCCTGGAACTGGGCGGGACCATCACCGGCGAACACGGCGTCGGCACGCTCAAGCGCGACTGGCTGGCCCGCGAGCTGGGACCGGTCGGGGTGCGGGTGCACCGCGCGGTGAAGGCGGCTTTCGACCCGCTGGGGATCATGAACCCGGGGAAGGTCGTCGCGGCGGAGGGCTAGGGCCGACAGCGGAGGACCAACGGCCGAGCGCCGGGGCGGGGGAGTCCCGGAGACCGCCGGCGGATGGCCGGAAGACGCCGTCGGTTCGGCCGGGCGGGTGCGACCGGGTGGTCGTGCGGCACACTCTGGGGCATGTCCTGGAACACCTCGACGCCCGCGCCCGGCTGGTACGCCGACCCCGAGTCCCCGGGCTACGTCCGCTACTGGGACGGCACCGCATGGGTCCCCGACTCGGTCCGCCCGGCCGGGGAGTACGAGCAGCCCGGGCCCGAGGCCTACGCCGACGGCACCGCGCCCGGCGTCCCGGAAGGCGGCGCCGAAGCCGCCGAGGCATGGCCGGGCCAGGTCATCGCGGGCGAGGTGATCGCCGCCGAGGCGGTGACCATGGGGGAAGTGCTCGCCGCCGAGATGGAGGCCGCCGAAGCAGCGGCCGCGGGCCTGGGCACGGAGGGTACGGAAGCCTCCGCCGATACCGCCGTGGAAACCGTCGGCCGGGCCCGGACCGCCACCGCCGCGCGCCCGGCCCGGCCCGGATCGCGGGCCGCCGCACGGGGGCGCGGCCGGGCGGGCGCGGCGGCGACGATCCCCGGTC
>NZ_BAABHS010000041.1:0-67703 GCF_039542225.1 Yinghuangia aomiensis
CGCGGCATAGCCTTCCGAACCGACAAAACCCCCGACAGCTACCTCGCCGGACTCCACCTACGCGGCGCCATGATCTGGCTCCGCAGCCTCCCCACACGACCGTGATCCGAACCCAGAACAGGCCCTAGTGCTGCAACGACTGGAGCTGGTAGTACTCCTCCAGGCCGAACCGGCCGAACTCGCGTCCGGTACCGGACAGTTTCATGCCGCCGAACGGGGCCGCCGGGTTGAAGGCGCCGCCGTTGATGTCGACCTGGCCGGTGCGGAGCCGGCGTGCCAGGGCGACGGCCGACTCCTCGTCCGGGCCCCAGACGGCGCCCGAGAGGCCGTACCGTGTGCCGTCGGCGATCCGGATCGCGTCGTCCGGGCCGTCGTGGGGCAGGACGACGAGGACCGGGCCGAAGACCTCCTCCTGGGCGATCTCCGCGTCGGCGTCGACATCCGCGACGACCGTCGGCCGCACGAAGAAGCCCCGGTCCAGGCCCTCCGGGGCCCGGCTGCCGCCGGCCGCGATCCGGGCGCCGTCGGCGGCCGCCCGGTCGATGAACCCGCGGACCCGGGCACGCTGGGCGGCCGAGACGAGCGGCCCCTGCTTGGTCCCCGGGTCGCGCGGGTCGCCTGGGGTGAAGCGGGCCGCGAGCGCCGCGGCCTGCTCGACGGCCTCGCTGTACTGCGCGCGCGGCACGATCAGGCGGGTGAGAGCCAGGCAGGTCTGTCCGGAGTTGAGCAGGCAACTGCTCACCGTGGCCTTGACCGCGCGTTCGAGATCGGCCCCCGGAAGGACGACGGCGGCGGATTTGCCGCCGAGTTCGAGGGCTACCCGCTTGATCCCGGGCGCGGCCGCGGCCGCCACCGCCTGGCCGCCCTGAATCGAGCCGGTGAAGGACACCATGTCGACGTCGGGATGTCCCGCGAGCGCGGCGCCGACCTCCGGCCCGAGGCCGCTCAGCAGGTTGAACACCCCGGGCGGGAGGCCGGCTTCGGCGACGGCCTCGGCGAGCAGGTACGGCACGAGAGGTGCCACCTCGCTGGGCTTGAGCACGACGGTGCTTCCGCTGAGCAGCGCCGGGACGACCTTGCCGAGCGTCTGGAGCAGCGGATAGTTCCACGGCGTGATCGCGGCGACGACGCCCACAGGGGAGCGGCGCACGGTCGAGTTGCCGATGCGGACGGGGTCTTCGACGCCTCGCGCGGCGTCGAGGAAGCCCGTCACGGCGGCCAAGGGGAGATGGGTCTGCAGCTTGTCCGCGATCCGCAGCGGCGTCCCGACATCGTCGACCACGGCTTCGGTGAGGCGGTCGGCGCGGGCTTCGAGGGCTTTGAGCAGGGCGCCGACGGCGCCGATGCGCTCGGGCTGGGGGACCTGCGCCCAGTCCTCCTGTGCGGCATGCGCGGCCTCGACGGCCAGATCGGCGTCCGCCGGGGAACAGCGGGGCACTCGCGCGAGCAGTTCTTCGGTTGTCGGGTCGACCACGTCGATCAGCTCGTCCGTGGCGGGCTTGCGCCAGCGTCCTGCGACGTAGATCGCTTGCGGCGGGGAGTGGGACATCACGTCCTCCTGGTGCGGCGGAGTGCGGCGTTTCGTACGCCGGCAGCCTCCGCTCTTGACGTCGATCGCAATCATGTATTTCATGTGCATGAATTACAAGATCCCGGCCTCGCCGGACCGCCGCCCGTCCACCGCACTCCCGAAAGCGGTCCGCGGCTCCGCGTCCGGCACGACCCTGGAAGGCCCGCAGCCGTGTACGACGGACGCATCGCGCAATTCACCGCCCCGAACGAGCCGTTTGTGATCCGTGAGGTGTCTCTCGCCGGGCGCGGGCTGTTGCCCGGCGAAGTCCTGGTGAAAGTCACCCGGGCCAACATCTGCGGCAGCGACCTGCATGCCTGGCACGGCCGGTTCAACACCCGGGGCCTCGGCGGCAAGCTGCCGACCGTGCTCGGACACGAGATGGTCGGGGTGGTCGCCGGGCTCGGCGAGGGCGCGACGCACGACACCGCGGGCGGCGCCCTGGTCGAGGGCGCCCGGGTGGTGTTCCCGTACTTCTTCCCGTGCCTCACGTGCCGGTACTGCGTGACCGGACGGCGCGCCGGGTGCGCGCGGATGAGCATGGCGATGCTCGCCAGCAGCGCCGAACCTCCGTACTACGTGGGCGGATTCGCCGACTATTTCCTACTGCCGGCAGGCGCGCTGCTCTACCCCGTGCCGGACAGCCTTTCCGACGAGGTGGTCAGCGGGGCGAACTGCGCGCTGTCCCAGGTGATGCAGGCCTACGACCGGGCGCAGCTGACCTTCGGCGAGACCGTGGTCGTGCAGGGCGCTGGCGGGCTGGGCCTGTACGCGACCGCGCTGGCCAAGGCCCGCGGCGCCGCGACCGTCGTGGTCGTCGACGCGGTCCCGGAGCGTCTGGAGCTGGCCCGTGAACTCGGCGCCGATGCCGTGGTGGACATCGGCGCCGAGCCCGACGAACGCAAGCGGGTCAGGCGCGTCCAGGACCTCACCGACGGCGGCGCGGACGTCGTGATGGAACTCGTCGGCTCGCCGGCCGTGGTCGGCGAGGGCATCAAGATGCTGGGCCGCTACGGCCGGTACCTGAGCGTCGGGAACATCGGCCACGGGCAGACCTACCAGGCCGACCCGTCCCGGCTCACCCTCACCAACAAGAGCATCATCGGCGTGTCGCTGTACGAGCCCGACGCGCTCGGCAAGAGCCTGCGCTTCCTCGACTCCGTGCGCGACACGCTCCCCAAGCGCTGGCTGGAGAGCACGGCGTTCCCGCTGGCGGACATCAACGAAGCGTTCCGCGCGGCGGACACGCGCGAGGTGGTCCGGGCGAGCATCGTGCCCTGAGCCCCGGACCGCACCACCGCCCCGACACCCCCACAACCGGGGCATCCCGCCACGCGGCGGCCGCAGTCGCCGTCCACGCCCGCAGAAGGAGAAAGCATGAGCCCCGCCGGACCGGACACCCCCGATCTGGACTACTCCGTCGCCGACCACGTCGCCGTGATCACGCTGAACCGGCCCCACCACAAGAACGCCTTCACGCTGGAGATGGTGGACGCGTGGGCGGAGGCACTGTGGCAAGCGGAGCGCGACCCCGACGTACGCGTGGTCGTGGTCACCGGCGCCGGCAACGCGTTCTGCTCCGGCGTCGACCTGGACGTGTTCGCCGAGCGCGAGCGAACGCCCTGGTCCGAGAAGACCCTGCTCACCAGCCGTATCCACCAGGTCGCCTTCGCCGCCGAGGCGCTGACCAAGCCGTACATCGCGGCCGTCAACGGCGTCGCCGTCGGCGCCGGAATGGACATGGCCCTGATGGCGGACATCCGGATCGCCGCCGCCTCGGCGCGGTTCAGCGAGGGCTACATCCGCGTCGGGCTCGTGCCCGGCGACGGCGGCTGCTGGTATCTGCCGCGCATCGTCGGCACCGCGGCCGCGCTGCGCCTGCTGTGGACCGGCGACTTCGTCGGCGCCGACGAAGCACTCGCGCTCGGCCTGGTGAGCGCCGTCCATCCGGATGACGAACTGGGCAGCGCCGTGCAGGCGTTCGCCGCCCGGTTGGCCACGCAGCCGCCGATCGCCGTGCAGCTGATCAAGCGTGCCGTCCGCGAGGGCGAACGGCACGACCTGCGCACCGCGCTCGACCTGATCTCGTCACACCAGGCCGTCGTCACGTCCACGCGGGACTCGCAGGAAGCCATGGCGGCCTTCCGGGAGAAGCGGCCCGGCACCTACACCGGCCGCTGAGGAGGCACGATGACCCCGCAGGCGACCACCCGGACGACCCGGATCCCGCAGGACGAGCCCACGCTCGACGACCTGCGGCAACGGGTCCGCGACCTCACCGGCCGATGGCAGGACGAAGGCCGATACGAGCCCCGCAGCGACAACTGGATGCGCGGCTTCGACCCGGACTTCAGCCGCGAACTCGCCGGCCTCGGCCTCATCGGCATGACCTGGCCGCGCGAGGTCGGCGGCGGCGGACACGGCCAGCTCGCGCGCCTCGTCGTCAACGAGGAACTCCTGCGCGCCGGCGCCCCCGTCGCCGCGCACTGGATCGGCGACCGGCAGATCGGGCCGGCCGTCCTGCGGCACGGCACCCCCGAATTCCAGCGCGAGATCCTGCCCGGGATCGCCGAAGCACGGTTCGTCTTCTGCCTCGGCATGAGCGAGCCCGACGCGGGATCGGACCTGGCCGCGGTGCGCACCACCGCGACGCCCGCGGACGGCGGCTGGCGCGTCAACGGCCGGAAGATTTGGACGACCGGCGCCCACAAGGCCACCCACGCCTATCTGCTGGCCCGCACCGAACGCGGGGAGCGCAAGCACGAGGGACTCACCGAGTTCATCGTCGACATGGACACACCGGGTGTGTCGGTGGCGCCCATCGTCGACCTCGCCGGCGAGCACCACTTCAACGAGGTGGTGTTCACCGACGTCTTCGTTCCCGCCCACCGGGTGCTCGGCACGGTCGGCAACGCCTGGCGGCAGGTCACCGAACAACTGTCCTTCGAACGCGGAGGGCCCGAGCGCTTCCTGTCCACCTACCCGCTCCTCGCGCTCGCCCTCCGGCACGCCGGACCCGAACACAAAGCCCCGCTGGGCCGCCTGATCGCCCGCCTGGCGACGCTGCGCCGCCTCGCCCGGAACGTCGCGGCGAGTGTGGACGCCGGAGCCGCTCCCGTGGTCGACGCCGCGACGCTGAAGTACCTCGGCAACGCCTTCGAGAACGACGTGATCGCCTTCGCCCCTGCGTCATGCGGACCGGACCGGCCCGAACTGACCGCGGCGTGGGGCCAGGCGCTCCTCGCCTCCCCGGGCTTCACGATCCGCGGCGGCGCCGCCGACGTCCTGCTCTCGATCATCGCCAAACAGGAGACCCGCCCATGACCGACAACGCACGCGAGCTGCGGGAACTGGTCGCCGACGTGGTCGACGGCATGTCCTTCGACGACCGCGGCTCGGACCACTTGTGGGCGACCCTGTGCGACCTCGGCCTGCCCCGCGTCGGCATCGACGAGGCCCGCGGCGGATCGGGCGGCACCTTCGCGGACCTGGCGGTCGTCGTCCGCGCGCTGGCGGAGCAGGCGGTGGGCCTGCCGGTCGGCGAGAACGCGCTGGCTTCCTGGGTCTTGGCGCACGACCGCGCGGTCGACGGGACCGGCACGACCCTCGCCTTCGCCATCGACGGCGAGTACCGCGAGGACATGGCGGTCCTGCGCATCCCGGCGGTGCCGTGGCTGCGCCAGGCCGGAGGCGTCGTCGTCTACAGGGGTGGCGACGACGCCTCCTACGTCGAGACGGGCGAGGGCGTCCGGGTGGACGAGGCGGAGAACCTCGCCGGCGAACCCCGCGACACCCTGTCCGTCCTCGGCGCGGCCGGAACACCGCTGCGCGCCGCGCCGCCGATGCCGGACGTCCGCGGCCGGCACACGGTACTGCGCGCCGCCGCGGTGGCCGGAGCGGCGGAAGGCGCCTACCGGCTCACCCGCGACTATGTGATGCAGCGCGAGCAGTTCGGCAAACCGCTCGCCCGCATCCCGGCCGTGGCCGCCGGACTGGCCGGCATGAAGGTCGCGATCGTCCAACTCGACGCCGTCCTCGCCCGCGCCGTCGACCTGTACGGGACCGGCACCGGCACCGCGCTGCGCCCCCGAATCGCCGCGGCAGCCGCAGCCGCGGTCATCGCCGCCGACGCCGCCGCCGTCTGCGCGCGCACCGCGCACCAGCTCCACGGGGCCATGGGCGTGACGCGCGAGTATCCGCTGCACCACTACACCAAGCGCCTGTGGGCGTGGCCGGGCGAAGTCGGCTCGGAGACGCACAGCGCCGAATACCTCGGCGCCCGGGCACTCGCGGGCGGCGAAGCCGCGGTCTGGGACGAACTGACCGCGTAGGCGGCCGCAGTCCGGCACACGCACCGCTCACCTCCCCGGATCTCGTCCGAGGATCGGAGAACAGGACTCACCTGCCATGCCCCACCCCGCGCACCACCGCTTCGGAATGACCCTGCCCGTCCCGGCTCCGCTCGGCGAGCACCCTGCCATCGCCCGCAAGCTGACCGAAGCGGGCTACACCGACATCTGGAGCATCGAGGTCGACGGCCTGGACGGCTTCACTCCGCTCGCCCTCGCCGCGACCGGCGCGCCGGATGCCCACCTCGGGACCGCCATAGTCTCCCCGTTCACGCGCGGACCGGCACTGCTCGCGATGACCGCCGCATCGTTGGCCGAACTCGCCCCCGGACGCTTCCACTTGGGACTGGGTGCGGCCTCGCGCCCGATCGTCCACAACTGGAACGGTGCCGCCTACGACAAGCCGTATCAGCGCGTACGGGACACCGTCCGCTTCCTGCGCGCGGCGCTCGCTGGGGAGCGGGTCGCCGAACGCTACGAGACCTTCGAGATCCAAGGCTTCCGGCTCACCCGCCCGCCGCAATCGCCGCCGCCGATCTACCTGGCCGCGCTCCGCGAAGGCATGCTCTGCCTGGCCGGCCGCGAAGCGGACGGAGCCATCCTCAACTGGCTCTCCGCGGACGACGTGGCGAAGGTCGCCCCCTACGTCCACGAGGGCGGCCCCGGCAAGGAAATCGTGTGCCGGATGTTCGTCTGCCCCACGGCCGACGCCGACGCGGCCCGCACGGCGTTCCGCCGGATGGTCACTTTCTACCTCAACGTGCCCGGCTACGCCGCCTACCAGCGCTGGCTCGGCCGCGCCGACCAGCTCCAGCCGATGTGGGACGCCTGGGCCCGAGGCGACCGGCGCGGCGCCATGGCCGCGGTCCCCGACGCGTTGATCGACGACTTGCTGGTGCACGGCACGCCGGAGCAGTGCCGGGCGCAGATCCGGCGGTACGTCGACAACGGCGTCACCGTGCCGGTCGTCATGCTCGTCGACGCGGGCGACGGCGCCGACCCGGTTGCACAGGCGCTGTCCCTCGCGCCCGGCCGCCGGATATCGTGAGGGCGCCAAGATCCATGTGCGACGGCCGGTGCCCGGCCGACCCGACCGAGAGTGACGTCAGGTGGACCGCAACGCCGAGGGCCCCCGGACGGGAAGCCTCCCCGACGGGGAGGGCCGCAGCCGCGCGGTGGCCGAGGCGGTCGCGAGTGTCCTCCGGCGGCGCATCCTCGACGGCGTGCTCGAAGACGGCGACACGCTGCCCAAGCAGGACGTTTTGCTCGCGGAGTTCCGGGTGGGCCGGACCACGCTGCGGCAGGCGATGCGGATCCTGGAGACCGAAGGCCTGGTGACGGTGCGCCGGGGCAAGATCGGCGGAGCCGTCGTCCATGCGCCGCGCCCGCAGGACGCCGCGTACATGTTCGGCATGGTGATGCACAAGCGGCGGGTCCCGTTGGAGGACCTGTCGCTGGCCTTGCGTTCGCTGGAGCCGGTGTGCGTGGGTTTGTGCGCGCGGCGTCCGGACCGCGATCGCGCGGTCCTGCCGGAGTTGGAAGCGGTCCACGACGAGATGGTCCGGCACCTCGACGACGGCGCGGTGTACGTCCGTGCCACCAGGCGGTTCCACGAGGCCATCGTGCGCACCTGCGGCAACCAGACCATGCAGATCCTGCTGTCCGCGATCGAAGAGCTGTGGGGTCGGCAGGAGGCGCTGTGGATGAGCAAAGGGCTGCGTGAGACCGGCCGCACCACCCGGCTGGCCGGCGCTCTCGAACACGCGCAATTGATCGAACTCATCGCCGCAGGCGACGAGGTCGGCGCCTACCGTCTGGCGGTCCGCCACCTCGAAGGCGCGCACGCCTTCCCGTTGAGCACGCACGGAAGCCATCCGGTCGAGGCCGGGGAGCGTACCTCGGCCGACAAGGGGACGGCCTCGGCATTCTGACCGAGGCAAGGGGCCCGGGGTCTGGCTGTCTTGCACCCGTTTGAGGTGGAGTATCCGACGCCTGTGTGACCGGCATAACATAGCCATCTTTCAGTCGCCCGGTTGTCTCGTCTCGCGAATCATGGTCATGATAACCATGTTTTCTGAGGGGGATCCGTGCTGGCCGAGCGCCTGAGCCCCGGCCCGCAACCCATGGCCGTGAAGGGACTTCGATGACCGACGACAAGCGCGTCCTGTACATCTCCGCCGTCTACGACGAGGCCGAGATCGAGGCCGTCAACCGGGTGCTGCGCAGCGGGAAACTCGGCATCGGCGCCAACGTCGCCGAGATGGAGCGCCGGGTCGCGGAGCTGACCGGCAAGCGGCACGGGATCATGTGCAACTCGGGCTCGTCCGCGCTGTACCTCGCGGTCGAGCTGTTGGATCTGCAGCCGGGTGACGAGGTGATCACCTCGCCGCTGACGTTCTCCACGGACGTCGCGCCGATCGTGCGTGCGGGCGGTGTCCCGGTGTTCATCGACGTGGAGCCGGACACGTTCAACGTGGACGTGTCGCTGTTGGAAGCGGCCGTTTCGGACAAGACCAAGGCGATCCTGCTGCCGAACCTGGTCGGCAACGCCCCCGACTGGGACGTCATCCGCGAGGTCGCCGACCGGCACGGCCTCAAGGTCGTCGAGGACGGCTGCGACTCGCTCGGCCCCAAGCTGCGCGGCACGCCGACCGCGACGCGCGCGGACATCTCGGTCACCAGCTTCGCGCTGTCGCACATCATCACCGCGGGCGGCACCGGCGGCATGGTGCTCCTGGACGACGACGAACTGCGCGAACGCTGCCTGCTGCTGCGCCGGTGGGGCCGCCGTTCCGAGACGCAGGTGTTCGGCGGCGGCGGCGAGCGCAGCTTCTGGGAGGACCTGGACGGGATCGCGTACGACAGCGGGTTCATCTTCGACGAGCTGGGCTGGAACTTCGAGCCGAACGAGATCAGCGCCGCGTTCGGTGTCGAACAGCTCAAGAAGGTGCCGATCAACTTCGCCCGCCGGCAGCGCAACTTCAAGCTCTACAGCGACTTCCTCGCGCAGTACCCGCAGTACTTCATCCTGCCGCGCCAGCTGGAGGACCTGGAGACGGCCTGGCACACCTACACGTTCCAGATCCACCCCGACGCGCCGTTCACGCGCGCCGACCTCCAGCAGTACCTGGAGCCGCGCGGTGTCGACACCCGCACCGTGTGGACCGGCAACATCACCCGCCACCCCATGCTGAAGAACCGCGGCTACCGCATCGCCGGCGACGGTCTGCCGAACGCCGACCAGGTGATGCGCCAGGGCATCCTCGTCTCCGGCAACCACGGGCTCGGCGACGCGGACATCGCCCGCGTCACCGGGCACATCGCCGACTTCCTCAAGACGCTGTGAGACCGGGCCGGGCGCCCGAGCCGACCGCCACCCGGCGACGGCGCCCGGCCCCCCCGGCAGCCGGACGGCCGGGCGTGCCGGCCGAACACCCAGGATGAGAGGCCCACATGCTGCGCTTGCAAGACCGCGTCGCGGTGATCACCGGCTCCGGAGCCGGCATCGGCAAGGGCATCGCCCGCCGCTTCGCGGCCGAGGGATGCCGGATCGTCGTGAACGACATCCGCGACGCCCCCGCCCGCGCCGTCGCCCGCGAACTCGCCGACGAGTTCGGGGTCGAGACGCTCCCGCTGGTCGGCGACGTCACCGAACGGGAGTTCGCCGTGGGCCTGGTCGGCGCCGCGGTGGAGCGCTGGGGGCGGATCGACGTCCTGGTGAACAACGCCTGGGGCGGCGGCCGTACCAACCGCCTGGAGAACAAGACCGACGAGATGTTCGCGCACGGTCTGAACATGGGGCTGTGGGCGGGCTGGTGGACGATGCGCGCCGCATTCGAGCCCATGCGGACCGCGGGCGGCGGTTCCATCATCAACATCTGCTCCCTGAACGGCGTGAACGCGCACCTCTACACAGCCGAATACAACGTGGGCAAGGAGTCCCTGCGCGCGCTCACGCGCTCCGCGGCCCGGGAATGGGCCGGGTACCAGATCCGCGCCAACGCCATCTGCCCGGGCGCGAAGACCGAAGCATTCGCGGCGTTCGCCGCCGCCAACCCGGAACAGGCCGCCGCCGCGGAAGCGAACAACCCCATGGGGCGGATGGGCGACCCGGAGACCGACATCGGCGGCGCGGCGCTCTTCCTGGCCTCCGACGACTCCCGCTACGTCACCGGCAACACCCTGTTCGTCGGCGGCGGCAGCCACATCAACGGTGTCGTGTGGCGGCCGACCCCCGAAGAAGACCGCGAGGCGTCGTGAACGACGCTCCCCGTGCCGGGGCCTCGGACGCCGTATTGGCCGGCCGCGTGGCGCTGGTGGCCGGAGCCAGGGCCGGGATCGGCCGCGCCACCGCACTCGCCCTCGCCGGGGCGGGCGCCGACATCGTCCTCGCCGCCCGCCGACCGGGCCCGCTGTGCGAACTCGCCGACGAGGTCCACGACACCACCGGACGCCGCACGGTCGCCATCCCGGCCGACATCGGCGACGCCGACAGCGTCCGGGCCATGGTGGACCGAGGGGCCGCCGAACTCGGGCGCCTGGACGTCGTCGTGAACGTGGCCACCTACAACCCGGGCGGCGTCTTGCAGGACCTGGCACGCGACGAGTTCCGCCGGGCTTTCGACATCAACGTCCTGGGAGTACTCGAGGTCAGCCGCGCGGCAATTCCCCACCTGCGTCGATCCGGCGGCGGATCGATCGTGCAGATCAGCAGTGAGGCGCCACGGCTGAAACCGGCCGGACTCGGCGCCTACGCCGCGACCAAAGCCGCCATGGAGACCACGTCCGCCGTCCTCGCCCGGGAGGTCGGGCCCGACGGGATCCGCGTCAACGTGGTGGCTGCCGGAAGCACCGACAACACCAAGCTGTCCGCGTGGATCGACGAACTGGCACGGGAACGGGGCACGACCGCCGCGGAGGTGCGCCAGGGGATGGCCGAGGAGACCGCACTCCGGCGCATCACCCTGCCCGAGGACATCGCCGCGACCGTCCTCTTCCTCGCCTCTCCGGCGGCACGCGGCATCACGGGAACAGTGACCCGGGTGAGTTCGGGCCTGCTCCTCGAACCGTGACCACGACGCGAACCTCAAGCCGCACAGGGGGAGTACAGATGTCACCTGCCCGTCCCCGAACCCTGCTGGTCCCCGAACTGGCTGCAATCGTGGCCGCAACGCCGCCAAGCGTGCCGCTCACGAGAGCATCGCTCGCCGCGACGCGGGAACGCGTCCGCGCACACATGTCCGCCATGGCGCCGCCGCGCGCGGTCCACTCGGTCGTGGAGCGCGGCGTCCCCGGTCCCTCCGGTCCGATCCCCATGCGCGTCTACCGCCCTCGCCCCACGCCGGGCCTGCCCGTCCTGGTGTACGCACACGGAGGCGGCTGGGTCATGGGTGACCTGGATACCCACGACGCGCTCTGCCGGGAAATCTCTCTGCGCGCCGACGTGGTGGTGGCCGCGGTCGATTACCGGCTGGCACCCGAGCATCCCTTCCCGGCGCCGTTGGAGGACTTCCACGCGGCCGCCCGGTGGGTCGTCGGCAACGCCGCGCAGCTCGGCGCCGACCCCGGCCGGGTCGCCGTCGGGGGCGACAGCGCGGGCGGGAACCTCGCCGCCGCGGCGTGCCTGCTCGCCAGGGACCGCGGCGAACCGCAGTTCGCGTTGCAGTGGCTGTCGTATCCGGCGTTGGACGGGGCATCGGAACGACGCTCGTGGGAGACCTATGCCGACGGACCGATGCTCACCGTGGACAATGCGCGGACCATGTGGCGGATGTACGCAGGGCAGGCCGATCTGCGTGAGCCGTACCTGTCGCCGCTGCACGCCGACAGCCTGGCCGGGCTGCCGCCCGCTCTGGTCGCCACTCCGCAACACGACCACGGCCACGACGACGCCGCGGCGTTCGCGCAACGCCTGCAAGACAGCGGAGTGCCGGTCGAGTTCGCCTCGTTCGAGGGGCTGTGCCACGGCTTCCTGCCGCTCTTCGCGCAGGTCCCCGCCGCCATGGACGCCTTGGACCTGTGCTGTGACTTCCTGCGGTCCGCGCTGAACGCCTCCGGCCCGACCGGGCAATGAGCACGGGCGCACCGACAAGGCCCTCGATTTTGCGTCCTCCCTATGTTAATTGTGATGGCGGCGTGGCGAACGGATCGTGATCCCCCGGGAGGGCCCATGACGGTCGTGGACGTGGATACACATTGGGAGATCAGCCGATTCGCCCCCGGGCAGCACCCGCTGGAGCCTTGGCTGGACTCGGCGGGTCGTGACCGGGTCGAGCAACTCGCGCACGGCATCGCGGGGGACCTGCTCGACGCGCTGCCCCCGCGGCGACGACCGTCCGGAAGAACGCTGATGCCCGGCCTGGTGGAACTCGCCGAGCGCCGCGGCGGGCCCGTCGTCCTGCACCCCGAGCACGACTCCACGGCCGGCGAGCGGGTCGCCTGGATGGACCGCGTGGGCATCGACCACTGCCTGGTCAACCCCGGCGGCTACGCACAGACGCTCCAGTTCCTCGGCCCCGACCGCGCAGCGGGAGCGGCGCGGTGCAACGACTTCCTCGCCGAGCAACTGGCCGACCATGCCGATCGCCTGCACGGGGTCGCGCTGCTCGACCTGTCCGACCCGCGGGCTGCCGTAAAGGAGTTGGAACGCGCCCGGAACCGCGGCCACCGCGCCTTCCACCTGTACACCGTCAACGGCCGCCCGCCGGCACCGACGCCGCCCGGCCACCCCGATTGGGACGACCTGTGGACGGCGGCCACACGCCTCGGCATGCTGGCGTTCATCCACGTCGGCAACACCGCGGCCGACTTCGGCGGCTGGGCGGACATCGGCTGGGACAAGCCCGGCGGAGCCGGCGTGACGGCCCTGACACGCCTGGCCAACACGCAACGCGTCCACGTCGCCCAGAACCTGCTGGTCTCCCTGCTCTACGGCGGCGTCTTCCACCGGCACCCGGACCTGACGGTATGCCTGGAGGAGATGAAGGTCGCCTGGATCCCTTCCTTCATCGAGATGTGCACACGCCAGTCCCTCCCGTCCCCCGGACTCGGCGACTGGCCGTTCCCCATCAGCGGCGGCGACATGCTGCGCCGCAACGTCCGGTTCACGCCGCTGCCCGGCTTCGGCGACAGCGAAGCCCTCGACATCGTCAGCCGGTACCCCGAACTGGGCATGTTCTCCTCCGACTACCCGCACATGGAGGGCAACGCCGACCCCGTCAACGTCTACGGACCGCGGCTCGACACCATCGACGCCGACGTGCGCCGCCGTTTCCTCGGCGGCAACGCCCGCGAAGCCTTCGCCCGCACCGGCGACCCGCTCTGAGCCGGCAACCGGCGTCAGTCCAGGGCGGCGGCGATGGCGGCGGCCCGTTGTTGGAAATACCCGACCCATTCCGGGTGGGGGAAGATGTGCGTCTTGCGCGCGGCCATTCCGCGGACGACGAGGTCGGCGATCTCGGCCGTGGAGATACCGGCCTCGATGTTGCGGTAGGTCGCCTCGCGGCGTTCGTCGAGGTCCGGGTCGGTCTGGCTCCGCGGGATGTGGCCCGCGGGCGCGTTGCGCTCGTCGTGCCGGATGTCCGTCGCGGTGTAGGCGGGACACAGGACCGAGACGCCGATGTGCGGGTACTCGACGGCGAATTCGGCGGCAACGGACTCCGACAGAGCCACGACGCCGGCCTTCGAGGCGTAGTACGGACCCATGTAGGGGCCGGTGACGAAACCGGCCATGGACGCCGTGTTGACGATATGGGCCTCGTCCTGTTCCGCGAGTACGGGCAAGAACAGACTGCATCCGTGGATCACACCGTGCAGGTTGACGCCCAGCGTCCACTCCCACGTCGCCAACGTGGTGCGTGAGAAACGCTGGAGCCCGCCGACACCCGCGTTGTTGCACAGCACGTGCACGGCGCCGAACCGGGCCACGGCGGCATCCCGCAGCGCCTCGACGGACGAAGCGTCGGACACGTCCGTGCGCACCGCCAAGACCTCACCGTGCGCGGCAAGAGACTCGGCGGCACGCTTGAGCGACGCCTCGTCGTTGTCGGCGATCACCACGCGCATTCCTTCCTTCAGGAAGCGCGTGGCCAGGCCGAGGCCGATGCCGTTGGCGCCGCCGGTGACGACTGCCACCCGGCCGTTGAGCGTCTGCATGGGGGAGCTCTCGCTTTCCTGTGGTCCTGCGTGTCCTACGGGCCGTCGCCGGTGCGGCTCAGCGCGCCCGTGTCGCCGACTGCCCGCTCGGTGCGGCCAGTCCCAGTGCCGAGGCGGCGTTGCCGTACACGACGGCGTGCCGGGCATCCTCGGCGAGCGGGGTGAAGTCGGGGAGGTAGTCGACGGGAGTGGCGCGTCCTTCGCCGTGCGGCCAGTCCGAGCCGAAGACGACCTGCTCGGGGCCCAGGAGGTCGACGAGATCGGAGACCTCCGCGTCGAAACCGGGGCTGAGATAGGGGGCGATGACGATGTGCCGGCGGAAGATCTCGCTGGGGCGTTCGGCGACGAATCCGCCGATCCACTTCGCCCCGCGCGCCGGGTCGTCGACGAAGCCGTGCGCCACGTCGATGTCGCGCAGGAACGGCTCGACCCACAGCGAGCCGTTCTCGATGCTGAAGATGCGCAGGTTCGGGAAGCGGCCGAACAGGTTGTGGAAGATCATCGCCGCGATGGTGTCGGTCACCGGGCGCGTGGCGAAGCTCAGATACCACTGGAGGCCGGAGAAGGTCCGGTGGCTCGCGTCGGGGTCCTCGCCCCAGGCGGCGCTCATCATGCGCTCGTAGCCGCTGACCGAGATGTGCAGGCCGACCGGGATGCGGGCCTCGTTCACGCGGGCCCAGAACGGATCGAACCTCGGGTGTGCTGGGGACAGCCCGCCGACCGGGCCCTTGCGGACCAGGATCATGCGCGCCCCGGCCGCCAGGACGCGTTCCAGCTCCGCGACCGCGGCGTCGACGTCCAGCAGCGAGATGAACGGCGGCGCGAACAGGCGCCCTTCGTACGCGAACCCCCAGTCGTCCTCGACCCAGCGGTTGAACGCGCGCATCGCCGCGGCGGCCGTCTCGGGTTCGTGGGTGAGCTCGGCGTCCCAGGCCAAGCCTGCCGTGGGCAGCATGACCGCCGCATCGATGCCCCACTGGTCGAGCAGACGCAGGCGTGTGGTGCGGTCGCGGAACTCTGGTGTGTCGGTGGGAACCAGCGCGAGCGGGGCGGCCGGACCGCCGCCGCTGCGCCGGTCGAACATGGCGCCGGGGGCGAGCGTGACGTCGCGCACCCAGCGCTCGAAGCCGATCGTGCGGCCGCCGGCGCGCCACTCGCGGGCGCCGTTGCCGGTGGCCACGGGGCGGGGCACACGGTCGGCGAAGCGCCGCTCGACGTGGCGCGTGCAGCAGTCGTCGGCCTCGTAGTAGTGCTGGTCGATGTCGATCACCGGGCTCGTCCAACGGCGGCCGTCGGGCTCGGAAGCGCCCATGGATGGCCTCCCCTCCTGAGAACGTTACGGCAAGTTAAGGTCTGAGGATGCAAGACGCAAGGGCCTCGAACCGGCGGATCGCGGCCCCCGCGCCACGGCTTCCGCGCCCGGGTCCGCGGACCCGGGGCCGGCGGCGCGGCGTTACGATGCGTGCGTTCGCCGCCGGTCGACCGCGGCGCCAGGAAAGGACAGGTGTATGCCGGCCGACACGCCCCCGTCCCGGTTCCCCGGCGGCGGCGGCAGCCTGCGCGACCCGCGCGCCCACCGCGCGGCACTCGACGCGGCCGTCGAACTGCTGGCGGAAGTCGGCTACGCCGGACTGACCATGGCCGCGATCGCCGCGCGTTCCGGAGTCAGCAAGCCGACGCTGTACCGCTGGTGGCGCAACGTCGCCGAGCTCGTCCACGAGGCGATCTCCGAACCGGATTCCGGCATCCCGCCGGACACCGGCGATCTCGAAACCGATCTCCGGAGCTTCGTCACCAGGCTGGCCGCGTACTACGCGCGACCCGAGGTCGCGGCCGCCACGCCCGGCCTGATCTGCGACCTGATGGGTCCTCAGGCCCCGCGCCCGGCCGCGGCCTACCCGGCCAACAACGTCTACTTGGACCGCGTCAACGGCATCTTCGCGCGCGCGGCGGCCGACGGCCGCCTGCGCCCCGACGCCGACACCGGGGCCGCCGCCAACATGGTGATCGGCGCGGTGGTCAGCGAAGCCCTGGGGCGGCTGTGGTCCGGCCGCCCTCCGATCGACGACCCGGGCAAGACGGCCGAGGGCATCGTCTCCGTAATCCTGCGCGGGTTGGCCGCCCCGGATGCGCAAGGCGCGGCCGACGAGGGGTGATCTCATCCCGAGTCTTGGTGGCGGTGGGGGCCGCGCGGTCTCCTGCGTCGAGCGTGCGGGGCGGTCGGCCTGCATGCCCGACCGCCCCGCGCGTGTCCGCAACGCGGCCGGCGTCAGACGCGCGAAGCGATGAACTCCGCTGCAGGGACGCTGTGTTCGGGCTGGGAGTAGGCGCCGTGGGCGTTGGCGTCCCAGCCGCCCCCGCAGATCGGGTCGCCGGCCGCGCAGTCGTCGAGCGTGCGCGGCTGGTAGGTCCCGGTCACTTGGCGGTAGGTCGGGAAGCCGCGGATGGGGTTCCCGTACAGCACGACGGCCTTGACCCTCGGCTCGATGTTCGCCGGGACGACCGCGACCGTGGGCCCGCCGACGAGAGCGCCGTCGCTGCCGACGCCGATCGCGTTGTCGACGACGTTGGCGCCCTGGGAGTAGCCGGCGAGCACGAACACCTGGTTCGGGCAGGAGACCGCTTGGCTCTTGACATGCTCGACGAGGTCCCAGTTCCCCACCGAAGCGGACCACGGTTCCAGGCTCGCCGGGTAGTTCACGCGGTAGTAGGAGAGGGCTTTACCGGTGATCCGGGCGCCGAGAGCCGCGACCAAGGCGTCGTAGACGGGCTCCGGGCCGGTATTGGACGGCGTGCCGCTGCCACTGAGATTGGTGCCCGTGGCGTAGACGACGTCGATGTCGGCGCAGCTCGCGGCGACGGCCTGCGGAGAGGTGGCGGCGGTGAGTGCGGTCGCCGTGAGCGCCGCGGCGACGGCGGCGGCGAGCTTGGCGGTGGCGCGGTTTCGTGGCATCGAAGGCCCTTCCTTGGGGGTCGGGTGCGGCCTGTTCGGTCGGTGCATAGGCACAGTGCTAGCCCGCGGATCGGCCGACGGAGGCGTCGACACCACCGCCGATCGGGTTACGACGCCGCTTGCTGGAGCCCGTGGGTGATCGCGTCGAGGACCGGTTTGGCGGTCGAGGTACCGCCCGCGGCCGGTGCGAAGTGGCTCATCGGCTGCCAGAACGTGACGCTCGAGTCCGGTGCCCAGGGGCGGATGCCGGCCAGGGAACCGTCGGTTGCGCCCCACGCGACGAGGTCGCGGTAGAAGTCGTACTGGCCCTGCGTCGTCAACGGGTATCCGGAGACCGGGGTGTTCCACTCCAGGGGAGCGGTCATCGTGCCGGAGGGGTAGCCCGTTTCGGCGATGAAGACCTGCTTGCCGAAGGTGCTGTGCAGCGACTGGCTGGAGTTCTTGAACGCGGCCAGCTGGTCGCCGTACTGAACCGACGTCGGGTAGTAGGACGTCCCCAGCTGGTGGACGTGGAAGCCGGCGTCGTCCATGGCCTTCCAGAACGCCTCGGCGAAACCCGGGTACTGCATCGCGATGACGCTCGTGTGCGAGCTGAACTTCGCCTGCGGGTCGACCCACCGGATCCCTTCGCTCACCGCGGCGAGCAAGCGGCCGGTGTGCGGCCAAAGGTGCGTCCGGAGCCAGGAGATGCGGTCGCTGTCGGACATCTGCAGGAGGAGGGTGTAGACCTGCATCTGGCCGATGGCCGGGTCGACGGCGTCGGGGGCGCTGTAGCTCCAGTAGTCGGTGGAGGCGGTGAAGCCGCGAGGTGCGACGCCCGCGACGCCGAACTCCACCTCGTTGCCGATATCCCAGACGTTGACCTTGACACCGGTGGCGAGGATCTGACTCGCGGCCATCGCGCCGTACATGCGTAGGGCGTACACCATTTGGTTCACCGTCAGGCTTTCCCAGGGGCCGGGGAGCCAGATCAGCGGGTAATCCGAGAAGTCGGGGCCGGGCTGGTGGGAGACGTCGCCGTAGACGCCCCACAGACCGAGCTCGACGTTGAGCGGGAGACCCAACTTCTTGGCGAGACACGCGCGTTCGATGACGCGCTGGAAGCCTTGCTCCCCGTTGTTGGCCGTGGCCACGCGCCGGGTGGCCATGCGCGCGTACATCTCGGTGCTGCCGTGCGCCATGTACAGGCGTTGGAGCTGCTCGGGGGTGGTCGCCGTGCGGGTGCCGTCGCCGAGAGCGACCTGGGCGAGCACGTTCTCGGTCTCCGGGCTGAGGGACAGCGAGGTCCGGAACGGCGCGGTGGGCGTGGACGTCGCGGCCGTGGCGTCCGCGGCGGAGGCGGTCGCGGCGCCCGCGGTGCCGTGGAGGGCTCCCGCGGCCACCAGGCCGGCCGCGGCGGACATGCCGAGGAATCCGCGGCGGCTGAGCCGTTCGGTGCCGGTGCGGTCTGCCGCGGGCACGGGGAAGTCATTCATCGATGCGCGGTCGCTTTCGCTCGGGTGCGGGCTCGCACGAAGCAGGGGAAAGGACGAGCGGGAATGAAACGATTCACATCCCTGCCGAGCCGTCGCGTTCGCGGATTTCGGCGGGTTGCGTCGGGGAGCGTACCGGCCGCGCCGTGCGGATGCCAGGCCAACTGGGCGCCGCTGTCGAGGAATTCGCGTATGGCATACGGCAACGTTCGCGACCCGGGATTCGCACCCCCGGATGCCGTGCCGGGAGACTCCGTCCGGCGGTGGCGTCGACCCCTTGCACGTGCTAGTGGACGGGGTTAGCATGGCTGCGATTTTTGAACTAGCACGTGCTAACCGGCATGCATCGCGGTGAATGCGGACGCGGCGCAGCCCGGCCCGCCATCGCGACACAGCCGATCGCCAACCCGGGAGGTTTCCTGTGGCACCCGCCTGGCAGGCGTCCTTCGTCGCCGCGCCGCCGCGCGACGGATCCGCCGCCGTGTATTTCCGCCGCGAGTTCGGCGCCGACGCCGCGCCGCGGCGCGCCACCCTGCACGTCACCGCGATCGGCATCGTGGAGCCGTACCTGAACGGCGTCCGGGTCGGCGACGAGGTGCTGGCGCCGGGCTGGACCTCCTACCGCCACCGCCTCCACGTCAGCACCTACGACGTCACCGGCCTCGTCACCGCCGGACCCAACGCGGTCGGCGCCATCGTGGGCGACGGCTGGGCGGTCGGCAGGCTCGGGTACGAGAACCGGAGCAACCACTACGCGGACCGTCCCGCGCTGTTCCTCCAGCTGGAACTGGAGTACGCGGACCGCACGGACGTCATCGGCACGGATCCGGACTTCACCGCCGGCACCGGAGCCGTCCTCGCCAACAGCCTGTACGACGGCGAGGAGTACGACGCCCGCCTCGAACCGGTCGGCTGGAACCGCCCCGGCTTCGACGACGGCGCCTGGTCGCCCGTCGAGCCCTTCGCCTGGGACCCGGACACGCTGGTCGCGACCGGCGCCCCGCCGATCCGCCGCATCGAGGAACTCGCCCCGGTCGCGATCACGACCAGCCCCGGCGGCAAGACCATCGTCGACTTCGGGCAGAACATCTCCGGCTGGGTACGCATCACCGCCGACGGCCCCGCCGGCGAAACCGTGACGCTCCGCCACGCGGAAGTCCTCGTCGACGGCGAACTCGGCACCCAGACGCTGCGCACCGCGGCCGCGACCGACCGGTACACGCTCCGCGGCGGCGGCCCGGAGACGTGGGAGCCTCGCTTCACCTTCCACGGCTTCCGCTACGCCGAGATCGACGGCTACCCGGGCGAGCTCGCCCCCGACGCCGTCCGCGCGATCGTCGTGCACAGCGACATGACCCGCACCGGGTGGTTCGCCACCTCCGAACCGCTGCTGAACCAGCTGCACGCCAACGTCGTGTGGTCGATGCGCGACAACTTCGTGGGCGTCCCCACCGACTGCCCGCAACGCGACGAACGGCTGGGCTGGACCGGCGACATCAACGCGTTCGGCCCCACCGCGGCGTTCCTCTACGACGTCCGCGGCGTCCTCGGCTCCTGGCTGGAGGACGTCGCGGCGGAGCAGCGGGAGAAGGGCTTCGTGCCGTGGGTCGTCCCGGATGTACTGTCGGCGCCCTCGTCGCCGACCGCCCTGTGGAGCGACGTCGTCGTCAGCCTCCCGTGGACGCTCTACCGCGAGTACGGCGACCCGGAGATCCTGCGCCGCACCTACCCGGCCATGACCGCGTTCGTCGGGAGCGTCGAGGCGCTGCTGGACGAACACGGGCTGTGGAGCTCCGGATTCCAGTTCGGCGACTGGCTCGACCCGGACGCGCCGGGCGACAACCCGTCCGGCGGCAAGACCGACCGCCATCTGGTCGCGTCGGCCTTCCTGTGCCGGACCACGGCCCAGGTCGCGGAGATCGCGGAGCTGCTCGGCGAAGACGAAGACGCCGCCCGCTTCACCGCGCTGGCGCGGCGGGTGCGGCGCGCCTTCCGCTGGGAGTTCGTCACCGCAGCGGGGCGGCTGGTGGGGGAGTCGGCGACTGCCTACGCGCTCGCCCTCTGCTTCGGCCTCCTCGAGCCGGATCAGGAACGCCGGGCGGGGGACCGGCTGGCGGAGATCGTGGCCAAGGCCGGCTACCGGATCGCGACGGGCTTCGCCGGCACGCCCTTCGTGGCGGACGCACTCAGCCGCACCGGACACCTGGACGAGGCGTATCTCCTGGTGTTGGAGACCGGCTGCCCGTCGTTCCTGTACCCGGTGACGATGGGTGCGACGACGATCTGGGAGCGCTGGGACTCCGTCCGCCCCGACGGCTCCCTGCACCCGGACGGGATGACGTCGCTCAACCACTACGCGCTGGGCGCCGTCGCCGACTGGCTCCACCGGGTCGTCGGCGGTCTCTCCGCCGCCGAACCGGGCTATCGCGCCATGCGCATCGCCCCGCGCCCCGGCGGCGGACTCACCCACGCGACCGTCGAACACGACACGGTGCACGGACGGGTGTCGGTCGCCTGGCGGATCGAAGGCGTGCACGCGACGTTGCGCGTCACGCTGCCCGAGGACACCACCGCGTCAGTCGAACTCCCCCTGCATCCCGATGGGTTGGTCGTGGAGGTGGGCGCGGGTGAGCACGCCTGGGAGTACGACCTCTCCGAGCCGTACGGCACCCGTGCGGCGTTCGACATGGACACGCCGCTGCGGGCCCTCGCCGACGATGCCGCGGTGTGGCGGGCGGTGACCGAGGTCTTCGCCAAGCACCTGCCCGGCATTCCCATCGACGGCAAGGCCCCGGAAGCGGCGGGGATCTCGCTGGCCAAGCTCCTCGACCTGATCCCGGGCGACACCCCGGAGCTGGCCGCGGACCTCCGCACGGCGATCGGCGTCTGACCGCGCGACGCGCCGGGCTTCCCCGGTCCCGTCCCGGTCCGGATCTAGACCGGGACGGGACCGGTGGATTCGCGGGCCACCAGCGTGGCTTCGACGCCGGAGTCCGCCGCGGGCCTGGCGCGGCCGTCCGCCGCGTGCAGCGCCTCGGCGGCGAACCGGCGGCCGAGGCCGGCGTCGTCGAGGCGCACGGTGGAGATGGCGGGCACGAACATCGCGGCGATGGGGCTGTCGTCGTGCCCGACGACGGCGAGGTCGCCGGGTACCGCGAGTCCGGCGCGGAGCGCGGCTCCGACGGCCGCGGCGGCGGTGTCGTCGTTGTACGCCACGACGCCCGTGATCCCGGCGTCCCGCCAGCGCCGGACGGCCCGGTCCGCCGAACCGTCGCGGTGGTCGACGGGCCGCACGTCGAGGTCCCCCAAGCCCAGCCGGTCGGCGGCGTCCCGGGCGGTGCGCAACCGCGCGTCGACGAGGGCCGACACCCGCGGGTCCGCGGCGGCCGCGAAAGCGAGCCTGCGGTGGCCCAGCTCGTACAGGTGCCGTACTTGCAGGGCGGGACCGGCCGTGACCGCGGGAGAGTCGGTCAAAGCGATGGGGTCGGCCGGATCGGGCACGATCTTCGTGATGCCGCAGGCGCGCATCGAACCGACATCCGCATCGTCGAACGGCAGGTAGCCGACCACCACTTCGGGACTCAGCAGCTCCCACAGCGGACGGGTGCGGTCGGCCGCGTGGCGCGTGTACGTGACCAGGGAGTATCCGGCTTCGTCCAGTGCCGGCGCTGCCTCTTCCAAGTGCCGCCGCATGCTGAAGTCGATCGGCCAGTCGGGCAGGACGAGCAGGATCAGCTTGCTGTGCCCGCGCCGCAGGTCCTGCGCGGCCCGGTGCGGCCGGTAGCCGAGGCGTTCGGCCTCGTCCAGCACCCGGCGCCGGGTGGCTTCGGAGATGGTCTGGCCCGGCGTCCGGTTCATCACGAACCCCACGGTCGCCCTGGACACCCCGGCGGACCGTGCGACGTCCGCGGCCGTGACGCGCCGCTCCGACACCGGCCCCACCACCTTTCGACAATCCCGAGCAACCCCGCCAGCCGCGTCAGCTGCGCGACGACGTGGAAAGCGCTCACCCTTGCACGTGCTAGCAGTGCTGTCTAGACTACCTGGACTTGCACGTGCTAGTGACGATGGCCTGCACTTCCCGAAGCCCCGGATCCGCAGCACGGGCCCCGGCCGAACACACCGGGAACCCGATCGCGCCCCGTATCCGCCGCCCGTGCCCATCGCACCAGCCGCCGCCTCCTTCCGCAGACAGGACCGCATCCATGCCCACCTTGGACCCAGCCGACCTCACCCTCGACCAGAAGGCCGAGCTGCTGACGGGCCGCGACTTCGGCACGACCCACCCGGTCGAGGAAGCCGGCATAGCGCCGGTCGCCCTCGTCGACGGACCGCACGGGGTCCGGCCGCCCGATGCCGCCGCCGACCACCTCGCCATCAACGCGAGCCTTCCGGCGACGTGCTTCCCGCCCGCCGTGGCGGTCGGTTCGAGCTGGGACCCGGACGTGGCCGCCCGCCTCGGCGCTGCAGTCGCCCGCGAAGCGCGCGCCTACGGCATCGACGTGGTCCTCGGCCCGGGCGTGAACATCAAGCGCTCGCCCCTGTGCGGCCGCAACTTCGAGTACTACTCGGAAGACCCGCTCGTCGCCGGCGTGCTCGGCGCCGCCCACGTCCGCGCCATGCAGGACGCCGGGGTCGGCGCCTCGGTGAAGCACTTCGCCGCGAACAACCAGGAAACCGACCGGATGCGCGTCAGCGCGGACGTCGACGAACGCGCACTGCGCGAGATCTACTTCCCCGCCTTCGAACGCGTCGTGAAGGAGGCCCGGCCCGCGACGGTGATGTCGGCGTACAACCGCATCAATGGCGTATACGCGTCGCAGAACCCGTGGCTGCTGACCGAAGTCCTGCGTGACGAGTGGGGTTTCGACGGCCTGGTGGTCTCCGACTGGGGCGCGATCCAGGACCGCGTCGTCGCGCTCGAAGCGGGTCTGGACCTGGCCATGCCGCACGACGGCGGCCGAGGCCGCGAAGCCGTCCTCGCGGCGGTGCGCGGCGGCACCCTCGACGAGGCCGTCGTCGACCGCAGCGTGCGCCGCATCCTCGCGCTGGCCTCGGCAGCCGCCGAGCGCAACGCCGCGGCAGGCACGCCCACGGAACCGGCCCCCGGATTCGACGTGGACGCCCAGCACGCCTTGGCCCGGGAACTGGCCGCGGAATGCGCCGTGCTCCTGAAGAACGACGGCAACGTCCTCCCGCTGGCCGCGGAGGCGCGGGTCGCCGTCATCGGCGCATTCGCCGAAACTCCGCGTTTCCAGGGCGGCGGGAGCTCGCACATCAACGCGACGCGCACGGACAGCGCGCTGGAAGCCGTCCGGGCGCTGGCCGGGGACCCGGCCCTGGTCGGCTTCGCCCCCGGGTACCCGCTCGACCGCGCGGACGACGTCGAACGGCTCCGCGAGGAGGCGGTCGCGATCGCCCGTGAGGCCGATGTCGCCGTGGTCTTCGCGGGATTGGCCGAAGCCGACGAGTCCGAGGGCTACGACCGCGACACGCTCGACCTGCCGGCCGCCCAGGTGGAGCTCATCCGCGCGGTTTCCGCCGCGGCCCCCAAGACCGTGGTGGTGCTGTCGAACGGCGGGGTCGTCTCGCTCGAAGGCTGGCACGACGACGTCGAGGCCGTGCTCGAAGGATGGCTGCTCGGGCAAGGCGGCGGCAGCGCGCTCGCCGACCTCCTCTACGGGAAGGCCAACCCCTCCGGGCGCCTGGCGGAGACCATCCCGTACCGCCTTGAGGACACCCCCTCGTACCTCAACTTCCCCGGCGAGCAGGGGCATGTTCGGTACGGCGAAGGGGTGATGGTCGGCTACCGGCACCACATCAGCGCCGACCGCCCGGTGCGGTACCCCTTCGGGCACGGCCTGAGCTACACGACGTTCGCGACCGGACCCGTGACCGTCGCGCCGGTGGGCGGTGACGGCGCCGAGGTGACCGTCGAGGTCACCAACACCGGGACGAGGGCCGGCAAGCACGTGGTCCAGGTATATGTGGCCACCACGGCAGGCCCGGTCCGCCGCCCCGTCCGCGAACTGCGTGCCTTCGCCAAGGTCGCCCTCGACCCCGGCGAGACCCGGAGCGTCACCTTCGCACTCGACCGACGCGCCTTCGCCTACTGGGACATCGAACAGCACGACTGGGTCGTCGCCGCCGGCGAATACCGCGTCCAGGTCGGGGACAACGCGCTTGAGGTGGTGGCCGAAGAGCGCATCACGCTCACCGGGGACACCCTCGTGCAGCCGGTCACCCTCGACACCCCGGTCGGCGACTGGTTCGCCCACCCGGTCGTCGGCCCCGAACTGACGGCCCGGCTCAGTGCCGTCATGCCGCCGCAGAGCCCGGAACAGGCCGAGGAATCCGCCCGCATGATGCGCATGGTCGAGTCCATGCCGATGAGCCAGTTCCGGAACTTCCTCGGCGATCTCATCACCACCGAGGCCCTGGAGGAACTGGTCGCGCTGTCGAAGGAGCCGGCACCGGCGAGCTGACACGACAATTCGTCCCACCGCTGCCGCGCGCATCGTTCCGTTGCGCGCGGCAGCGGCGTTCTCCGACGAGGCGGCGTTCAGCAGCCGTCGAACCACGCGGCGATCGTCGCCACGCTGCGTTCGAACGCGGGCGTCTCCGGCTTGTTCAGGTGACCGTGCGCGGTACCCGCCTCGCAGCACACGCGAACCGGACGCCCCTGGGCACGGAGCTCGGCGGCGAAGGCCTCGCCCGAGGCCCGGAGCGAGTCGCGGTCGGAGTTGACGATGAGGGTCGGGGGGAATCCGGTGAGATCGGAACCGCCCGGGAACGCCTGCGGGAGCAGATGACGTCGGCCGCGGCCGACGTAGTTGCCGGCCATCCACTTCACCACCGACGCGCTGAACGTGCCGGCCCTGCGCAGCCCGCGCAAAGCGTGGCGCAGTTCCGGGCCGAACGCCGGCAGCTCGGGGTGGAGAAAGGGGTAGGCCAGGACCACCCCGCGCGGTGCCGTTCCCGCCGATGTGAGGCGCAGCGCGAGCGCAGCCGCCAGACATCCGCCGGCGCTCGCGCCTCCTACGTGGAGCCGCGCGCTGTCGACGCCCAGTTCCGGCGCGTTGTCCACCAGCCACTGCCACGCATGTGCGCAGTCGTCCAGCGGAAGGGGAAAGCGCACCGCGTTCGCCGTCTTCCGCGCTCGCCCTTTCCCGAAGGCGGGCACCAAACGATAGTCGACGCTGACGCACGTGATGCCTGACGCGGCGAGTCGGCTGCACACCGCATCGCCTTCCGGCATGTCCAACGAGCCGCCGACGAAGCCGCCGCCGTGCATCCACAGCAGGGCCGGGGGCTTCGCATCGGCGGCGCGACTTGCGCTGTTTGCGGGGTACACGCGGACACGGACGGCGGGGTCCGCGCTCGCGACCCACATGTCTTCCTTGCTCATGAGCTCCTGCCGAGGCACGAAACCGCGGGCCCGACCGGTCGTGGCGGTGCCACACCGGTCGGCGCCCGCGGTCGCGGGCGGAGAGTTTGCTGCCTACTACCGGTCAGGACGCGCTGAGCAGGAACTTCTTGGCGGTGGAATCCCATGCCCAGAGGCGCGCCGGGATGGCCCCGTGCGGGGCGGCCTGCGCGTATGTGGACTTGTCCGCGTAGCCCGGGTCCTGGAACGACCCGAGGGTGAAGCCCGCGTTCTGGAAGGTCTCGTAGGTGAGGTCCTTGCCGGCCTTGTCGGCGATGGCCTTGAACAGGGCCAGGTTGCGGCAGGCGACGTTCGGGGCGACCTGGGGTGTCGGGGTTCCGGCCGGGAGGCTCGCCGGGTCGACGGTGAGCTTGCCCTTGACGTCGGGGTTGGCGGCTTCGATGGTGTTCATGCACTCCTGGTTCGAGGCCTCGGACCACTGGCTGTTCAGGCCGAGCGCGGCTGCGTCGGCCATGGTGGAGAAGTCGTGGCCGGGGGTGTTGGCGTAGGCCTGGACCTGGAGGAGATCGGTGAACAGCAGCCGCGGCCGGTACTTGGTCTTCTCCAGGACCTGCGGGAACGAGGCGCCCATGCTGCCGACCACCACGACGGTGTCGGCTCCGGAGGACTGGAACTTCTGGATGAACACCCCGGTCTGCTGGCCCACCGCGGCCGGGTCCTGGGCGGGGGCGTCGAGGACCGCGGTTTCGACCGGGGTCACCCCGAGCTTCTGGAGCGCCGGTATGACGGTGTCCTTCATCACGGCCTGCTCGTTGACGTTCGAGATGACCGCGACCTTCTTGCCCGCCAGGCCGTTGTTGGCGTTGAACAGCGCCATGGCGTCTGCGACTTCGTCGCCTCCGCGCATGTCCGCGAACCACGGGGCCTGGGCCTGGGCGTAGCGCTTGGCCGTCAGCTGGCCGCCGATCGCCGCGGTCTTGTTGGTCTGGACGTAGCAGAGCGGCTCGTCGCCGTTGAAGTTGCCGAGGACGGCGAAGACCTTTTCGTCCTGGGTGAGTTTGACGCAGGTCTCCTGCGCCGCGGCGGGGGAGATGAGGTTGATCTTGCCGAACACCGGCACGATCTTGCGGCCGTTGATGCCGCCGGCGTCGTTGATCTTCTTGATCAGCGCGTTGTAGGCGGCTTCGTAGTTGCCGTGGTCGATGCTGACGAACGCCTTGACGCTCTCCAGGTCCGGGTACGTGATACCGATCTTGATGGTGTCCGCCGTGACCCCGGGCGCGGTCTTGGGCGCGGGCGGTGCCGCGGGTCCCGAGCCGGTGCTCTTGGCGTCGTCCTTCTTCTCCGCGGTGCAGCCGGCGAGGACGAGAGCGCCTACGGCGGCGAGCAGAACAGCGGTGTTCCGTCTGGTGCGGTGCGGGGCCATGGCCGAAGATCCGTTCGTTCGGAGTGGGTATCGGGTGCGGGTGGGACGTGGAGCGGGGCGGAACCGGGTCCGTGGCGGGCGGAGGCGCGCCCGGACCCGGAGTCGGTGGTCAGGCGGGTGAGCCGGCGGCGGCCGCACGGCGGCCGGAAGCGGGACCGGCGCCGCTGCGTTCGATCGCGCGCTCGTCGGTGCCGAGGTAACTGGCGACGACCTTCGGGTCGTTGCGCACCACATCGGGAGGTCCGGCCGCGATGACGCGCCCGGTTTCCAGGCAGTAGACGCGGTCGCTGATGCCCATGATCAGCGGCATGTCGTGCTCGATGACCAGCATCGAGGCGCCCATTTCCCGGCGGATCTCCTGGATCAGCGGCCCGAACGCCTCGGTCTCGCGTTGGGCGACGCCGGCCGTCGGCTCGTCCAGGCACAGCACGCGGGCGTCGAGCGCCAGGAGCCCGGCGAGTTCCACGATGCGCCGGGTGCCGGTGGACAGATCGCCGATGAAGGCGTCCGCGTAGCGGCCCAGCCCGAGGAAATCGATCAGGTCGTTCGCATCGGAGCGCTTGGCCCGCTCCCGGGCGAAGGTGTGCGGAAGGTGCAGCGCCGTCGCCACCAGACCGGTGCGGCCGCGTGCCTCCAGGGCGATCTGCACGGTCTCGCGGACCGTCAGCTCCGGGAACAGCGTCGCCGCCTGGAACGTGCGTCCGAGTCTGAGCCGGGCCCGCGCGGCCGGGGCGGCACGGGAGACGTCGCGGCCGAGCAGTTCGACGCTACCGTCGGCCGGCACGAACCCGCCGATGGCGTTCATCAGCGTGGACTTGCCCGCGCCGTTGGTGCCGATCAGGCCGACGATCTGGTTCGGGAAGACCTCGATCGAAACGCCGTCGACGGCCGTACGCCCCCCGAACCGGACCCGGACCTCCGACGTGGCCAGCACCGGCCGGTCGTCCGCCGGCGGCGCGGCGCGTCCGGGACGGGTGAGTGCCTTCGGCGGCGCCGCGCTCGCCTTGGCCGCGGGGGCGTCCCCGAGGCGCCGGTCCGCCCACGCGAGCAGCGCATCACGCGTGCTGTACCCGATCTGCACCAGGCCGCCGGGGAAGTACAGCAGCAGGACCAGCAGCCCGAGGCTCGACGTCAGCAAGGGCACCAGCGTGTTGTCGGGGAAGAACGCCGGCAGACCGATGACCCACAGCGAGCCGAGCACCGAACCCGACACCGAGCCGAGCCCGCCGATGACCACGATGGACACGAGCGTCAGCGAGTCGGAGCTGAGGAAGTACTTGTCCGCGTACGGCACCGTCTGCACGGCACCCGCCAGCAGCGCGCCGCCGAGCCCGGCGATTCCGCCGGCGAGCGCGAACGCCCGCAGCTTCACCCGCGCGGCGTTCACGGTGTAGGCGGCGGCCGAGGCCGGGTTGTCGCGCACTCCGATCGTCGTGCGGCCCACACCCGACGTGCGCAGCCTGGCGACCACCAGAAGCACGAGCACGAGAACGGCCAGCACCAGGTAGTAGTAGGCGCGTTGGGTGGACACGTCGATGCCGAAGACCGTGCTGCGGGGGAACGACGCGGTGGTGGTGCCCTCGTCGTGGAACACGTCGCGCCGGTACAGGTACTGCTCCGCGGCCACCGCGAACGCGAAGGTGCTCACCGCGAGCAGGAGACCCCGCACGCGCAGCGCACCCGCGCCCACCAATGCCGCGAGCAGCGCCGTGAACAGCGACGCGACCAGGACCGCGGCAGGGAACGTCAGGCCCCGGAAGCTGTAGACGGTGTCGCCGAATTCGAGGTGCAGCCCCCGGTTCAGCGATGCCGCGGTCAGGGCTCCGAGACCGGCGAACGCCATCTGGCCGAGGGAGAGTTGTCCGGCCCAGCCGGTTAGGATGGTGACCGACGCCGCGCAGATCGCGTAGCAGAGGATGACCGTGTAGAGCAGGTGCCGGGACGGCTGGGTCACCAGGAGCGGCACCACGACGGCCACCAGGCCGAGGAACAGGAGCGTCGCACGCTCCATGTGCCTGACCCACCACACCCCGCGCAGCCGCTCCGGGACCGGCTTGACCTTGGGCGCGAACGAGAACGCCGAGGCCTCGGTGTCCCGGCCGCGGCTGACCAGGTACACCGCGGCGAGCACGACCACCAGGAACACCGCATCGGTCAGACCGGGCTGGTCGAGCCAGTTGAATTGGATGAACGACTGCACCAGCCCCAGCAGGACACCCGAGGCGAGCGCGATCGGGAAGGACACCATGCGGGCGATGACCGCGGCCGCCAACGCCCGCAGCAGCGTCGTCGGCCCCAGTGTGGTGATCTGCGTCAGCGACTTGTTCTGCGCCGAGATCAGGATCAGGCACAGCGTGCCGATCAGTCCGGCCATCGCCCACACGGCGGTGGACACCGCCTTCGGGCTGATGCCGTTCAGCCGCGCCAGCTCGGGGTTGCCCGCCGACGCCTTGACCGTCTTGCCGAGCACGGTGCGGCCCAGGAAGAGGGCGAGCAGCGCGGCCGTGAGCGGCACCGCGACGAGGACGCTGAGCTGGGCGCCGGTGATCTGCAGATCGCCGCCGAGTTCCCAGGTGCCCGACCACGGCACCGGGTAGGACTCGGTCGGGTAGTCGTCCAGTTCCGGATACGCCGTCACGATGGTGAGCGCGAGCTGCGCGACACCGATCGTCGCGACCAGCACGATGACCCGAGGTGCCGCGAACAGCCTTCGCACGACGGCGAGGTCGACGACCGCGCCGAAGAGCGCGCCGACCGCGAGCGCGATGACCAGCGCGATCCAGTACGGGACGTGGTACTTGACCGTCAGCAGCGCGAACAGCACCGAGCCGACCAGGCCCATGTTCGCCACCGCGAAGTTGATGACCCGGGTCGAGCGGTGGACCAGCACGATGCCCATCGCGAGCAGGCCGATGACCAACCCGGTGACGGCACCGTCGAATAGCAGTTGCAGGGTGGGCATTTCCATGGCCGTCAGCCGCCTTCCTTGCCGAGGAAGACCGCACGAGCGAGGTCGTCGCGCTCGGCGAGTTCGCGGGTCGGCCCGGTGAAGCGGACCTGGCCCTTCTCCAGGAACACCGCGCGGTCCGCGATCGACAGGGCGATGTTCAGGGACTGCTCGACGACGACGATCGTCAGACCATCGGCCTTGAGCCGCTCGATGATGGCCAGGAGGTCCTGCACGACCACCGGCGCGAGACCGAGGGAAAGCTCGTCGATGAGCAGCACTTCGGGGTCGTGCATCAGCACCATCGCGAGGGCGAGCATCTGCTGCTGCCCACCGGACAGCGACCCGGCCGTCTGCGTCTGCCGGTCCGACAGATCCGGGAAGAGATCGAGGACATGCGCGAATCGGCGTTCCCGATGCGCGGCGTCGCGCCGGATACGGAAGGCAGCCATTTCCAGGTTCTCGCGGACGGTCATGTCCGGGAACACGCCCTTGCCGCCGGGCAGCAGGTGGATGCCGTAGCGGCCGCGCTGCTCGGGAGCGACGTAGGTGACGGTGCGTCCGTTGAGGCGGACCACGCCGCGCGACGGCGTGCCCAAGCCGCAGATGACCTTCAGGATGGTCGACTTGCCGGCGCCGTTCGTGCCCAGCAGAGCCAGCGTCTCGCCGCGGCGTACATCGAACGCCACGTCGAACAGCACCTGGACATGCCCGTACGAGAAGTCGATGTTGTTGACCTGGAGAACGGGGATGTTGTCCGGATCGTCGGCCTGCCGGTCGCGCTCTTCGAGTTCCTCCCGCAACTCCTGGACGACCATCGAGAGGTCGCCCTTGATGAACGTCGAACTGCGGACCACCAGATAGCCGCCGATCAACGTGGCCGGGACGCCGACGACGAGCATCGCCACACGCGGGTCGTAGGCGTTGCTGATGAGCGCCGAAATCAACGCACCACCGGTTGCCCCGATGAAGAAGATGTAGATCGCGGACAACGCGCTGCCGAGCCCGCGCAGTCGGTACGGCACCACGGAGGAAAGCACCGGACCGACCATCGCGAACGCCGCCGACATCAGAATCGACGCCGGGATGCCCACCGCTGTGAACGCAATTGCGTTGGGCATGGCCCACTGCACCGGAAGGAACACGGCGCACGGGAGAATGAGATACCCGAGCAAGGCCAGCGCACGGGCGGGGTCCCGGCGGTAGAGCCGGTCGTACCGGGGACCGATGAACGGCAGCGCGACGAGCATGCTTGCACCGCCGACGGTCCCCAACACCCCGCGCTGGAACGAGGACGCACCGAAGTGGTCCTCCAGCCACAGATTGGTGAGGATGGCACCGGTGAACAGGCTGAAGCCCATGGCGGCGAACGCCATGATCGTGGTGCGCAGCGAGCGGATGCGCATCAGCCGGGCGAAGGCCGCCTCCACCGAGATGGGCATCGGCCGGTCGTCCTCGACCACTTCCCCCAGCACGGACTTCATCTCGTGCTGTCCGCGCTTCGGCTCCGGCAGCCGGAAGGCGCAGAGGGCCACCGCCAAGGCCGGCAAGCCCAGCAGGAAGAAGGGCCACCGCCACCCGTTCGCCCCGCCGACGAGGGTCGCGACGCCGCCGACGATCAGCGGGCTCAAGGCGCCCGCAACGCGCGCCGCGCCGGCATTCACCGCACCGAGGCGGCCGCGGACCCCGATCGGGTAAGTGTCCGCGATCATCGAGCCGTGCACCGGCAAGGTGCTCGACTTGGCGATGCCCACCCCGAAGCGCGCCAGGAACAGCAGAAACGCGCTCGCCGCCATGCCGCAGGCGAACACCATCGCCGAGAAGGCGACGCCCGCCCAGCCGATGACCCGGTTGCGCCGGAACCGGTCGGCCAGCCACCCCATGGGGAGCGCGCCGAGCACCAGGAAGGCGCCGGACGCCGCGGAGATGAAGACGATCGCGCCGTCGCTCATGCCGAACGCATCGCGGATGTCGGGGGCGAGCACGGACAACGTGGCCGATTCCAGCTCGTCCATGGCCGCCAGAAGTGCCAGCGTCACGAACGTCGCCGATCCGCCCGCCGCGAGTCCTTCGCGAAGCGTCAGCTGGGCGTCTCCGACCCCGGGGAGTAGGTCGTCGGCGAAGACGACCTGTCTCTGCGCCGCGGCTTGATGTGCCTGCCGCTCGGCCTCGGCATCGACGAGGCCTGCGGCCAACCCGGCGGCCGACGCCCCCGCGGTCCGCGCCGACTCGCGCTCGACGGGGGGCAAAGGCGCGGTCATGGGCGCGTCCGCATGTCGCGACGGTGCCTGTCGAGGGATTGGGGCATGGATTTCTCCCACGAGATGAGGGACGGGTGCCAGGGCGCTCAGGAGTGGCGAGCCGTGGTGTGGAACTGGTACGCCCGCAGGGGGAACCGCCCGGCGAGGCGCCGCGCATGGACGGAGTGAATCGTTTCATGCTCAAGTGCAGGAACTCGACGCACTGTGAACGGGGTTGTGCCGGGAGCGTAGCGACAGGTTCAACCGTCGCGCCAGAGGTCCACTTGCCTTTTTGGGCTCGTTCTGATCACTGCTGGGGTTCGATCCTGCATCGAACGCCGGATTTGCGTAACCCGTACGTGGCAGACGCGGGCAATGTTTGCGTAACCGATACGCAACCTGGCGCTGTCAGCGCTGTCAGCGCTGTTCGGGGGATTGGGGAACGGCGACGGGAGATGGGCGGGCACCGGGACCAAGCCCGGGGGCCTGTGGAGGCGCGGACCGCGAGCTCGGGCTGCAGCGCGATCTGTGCGCGCCGGCGGCCGGTCCAGGCGCACGGAATCGGAGGGGCGAAGCGTGGGCGGGGGAGAACTGCCTCGCTGACCGCTGACCGCTGACCGCTGACCGCTGACCGCTGACCGCTGACCGCTGACCCCGGCCTCGGTGCCGAGCCGGCGGTCGCACATCATGCCCCGTGCCTGCACTGCGCCGAGGGTGCGGCCGCTGTGTCTGTCGCGGTGGGCGGCGCGCCGCGGACCCGCTGTTCGGCGAACGGCGACACGTACGCGGCCGTTGCCGGTAGGCACCTTTTCGGCCAGGAAACTTGGCGCTCCTCGGTTTTTCGGCTACGCTCGGCGCGCCGATCCGCGGGGGACTCGGGGTCGGATCTGAATCGATTCATGCCATGGTGCTGGCCTCGTGAGGACACGACCCGCTCGCTGGTGCTCTGGTGTGTCGATGTTTCGCACGGCCCACGGCCCTATTCGTTGCTCTTTGATTCCCCGGCAGGCATTCGTGCAGCGTTCCGTTCCGGCCAACGTGCCGCGTTCCAGACGGCTTTCGCCTCTTTCGGTGATCGTTGCCGTGTTGTTGCTCCTCCTCGCCGGCTGCGATTCCGGCTCGAGGGCTCCGGCCGATCCGTTTGCCACGCCTCGGTCGGGCGGAGTGCTCCGCTTGGCGCTGTCCGCGGACCCGGTCTCACTCGATCCCTTCACCGCGTCGAACTACGCCGTCGCGTACGGGAATCTCCTCTCGGCCATCTACGATCCGCTGGTTTGGGTCGACCCCTCGACCGGGAGCGTGCAGGCGCACCTTGCGGAGTCCTTCACCCCGGACGCCACAGCGCGTGTCTGGACGCTGGGCCTGAGGCCCGGTGTTGTCTTCTCCGACGGCACCCCCTTGGACGCGGCGGCGGTGAAGGCGAACTGGCAGATGCATGCCGACCCGGCGAGCCACTCGGCTTATGCCCCGGCCGCGGCAGGTCTGAAGCTCACGATCCTCGATCCCCTTCACCTTGCCGTGGAACTTCCGGCACCCAACGCGCATTTCAACCGCACCGTGGCCAACGGATTGAGCTACGTTGCGTCACCGCGCGCGCTCGGCGATCCGAAAGCCCTTGCGGTTAGGCCGGTTGGGGCCGGCCCGTTCGTGCTGGCGGAACACGGTCCGGGCCGCATCGTCTTGCGCAGGAACGCCAGCTACTGGCAACCGGGCCGTCCTTACCTCGACGAGATCGATGCGCAGGTGGTGCCGACAGACAAGACGGTCCCGGGCGCCATTGCGGACCACACTGTCGATCTCGGCACGGTAACATCGCCGTTGACCGCCAAGGAGGCAGCGGACCGGCATCTGGGGTTGGTCGATCTGCACCTGAGCGGTGGCCTCATGTTGCTCTTCAACACCAGACGGCCCCCCTTCGACACCCCCGCAGCGCGGCACGCAATCGCGGACAGCCTCAGCGCCGCCGAGATGGACCGGCGTTTTGCCGGTGGCTTGGGGTCGGCCGCGCGCGGGATCTTCAGCGACACGTCGCCGTTGGCCAACAATCAGCTCGGCGCCAAGGACGACGACCCCCAGGCGGCCGCCGCGGCCTTCGACATGCTGACCGCGGGTGGGAAGAAGCCGTTCGACTTCACTTTCCTCACCGTCGGGGGGACCTCGAGTGGGCCGCCGCCCGAAGCCGTCTATATCCAGCAGCAGGTGCAGCGGTTCCCGAACGTGCACATGAAGATCGAGGTCGTCGACACGGCGACGCTGATCCAGCGCAATGTCTCCGGTGATTTCGACGTCGTCCTCTCCGGCCTGTGGATGAGTGATCCGGAGCCGGTCCTGTTCGATTTCCTGCGTCCCAGCAGCCCCACGAACATCTCGGGGTACGCGAACCAGGAAGTCACCGACGCGATGAACGACGCGCGCTTGCTCGTGCAGATGGATGCCCGCCGGGAGCAATACACCCGGGTCCAAGTGCAGCTCAACAAGGACCTGCCGTTCTGGGTCTACCAGCAAGCCGCCAACGCGGTGGTGTTCGAGCCGCGTCTCACCGGCATCCAGCCCTTCGCGGACGGCGTGCTCCTCTTCGACCGCATCGGGCTGCGCAAGTAGGACTCCCTCTCGGGTCGCAGGGCGGGCAAGCACGGGCGGCGCCTCGGCTGGTGTTACATAGCTAAGATAGCTAAGTTAGCCGCGTAAGCGAACGAGGGAGCAACCATGACCGACGCGCCGCCCGCGCTCTACGACCCCATTGCCCCGGATTTCCAGGATCGGCACGGGGCTGTCTACCAGGCACTGCGCGACGAGCACCCGGTGTACCGGGAACCCCGCACAGGCTTCTACGTGCTCTCCCGTCATGAGGACGTCTGGAATGCGTCCGCGGATTGGGCGACGTTCAGCTCGGTCACCGAGGAGGCCGGCTACCACAAGCCGATGATGGTGGACCTCGATCCGCCCGCGCACAGCCTGATCCGGCGCGTCGTCTCGCAGGCGTTCACGCCCCGCCGGGTCGCCGGGCTGGACGAGACGATCGTCGCCAAGGTGCACCGGCTCATCGCCGGGTTCGCCGACCGAGGCGAGTGCGACCTGATGGGGGAGTTCGCCGCGTTGCTGCCCAGCGACGTCGTCGGGGAGCTGCTCGGCGTCCCCGAGGACGCGCGACCGGGGCTGCGCGAGCACACCGAGGAGCTGATGCGGATGACCGTGCCGCACGACGGCAAGGTGATCGCAGAGCGCGTCTACGCGGTCTTCGACGGACTCCTGGCTGAACGCCGACGCCGGCCCGCCGACGACATGATGAGCATGCTCGTCAGCGCGGAAGTCGAGGGCCGGCGTCTCACCCAGGATGAACTGCTGGGGTTCTGCTTCCTGCTGCTGGTCGGGGGCAACGACACCACGACCAACCTGATCGGCAACGGGATGCGTCTGTTGGACCTGCAACGCAACGTCCGCGGGGAACTGATCGCCGACCCGAGCCTCATCGACGCGGCCATCGAGGAGATCCTCCGGCTGGAGCCTCCTACCCTCACCTCCGGACGGCAGACCACCCGGGACGTCGAACTCCACGGCACGACCATCCCGGCCGGCTCCCGCGTCCAGCTCCTGTGGGGATCGGCGAACCGCGACGAGCGCGAGTACCCCGACCCCGAGCGGCTCGACATCCGCCGGCGGCCCCGGCACATGGCGTTCGGCCACGGCCCGCACTTCTGCCTCGGCGCGCCGCTCGCCCGCCTCGAAGCCCGCATTGCCTTCCGCGAACTCCTCCAGGCCATCCCGGACTACCGAGTCGTCGGCGACCCACCGCGGGTGCGCAGTTCCTGGGCCCGCGGGTTCACCGAGCTGCGCTTGGCTTTCACACCGCGGCGCGCTACGACGTCCGCCTGAACGCCGGTTCCGGGCCCCGGGGTCGGCGGGGCCCGGCTCCGGCCGGATCGGCAAGGTTCACCGCACCTCGTCGAGCGATGCGGGGCCGCCGAGCAGAGCCGCGCCGTCCACGACGCGGCCCTCCGCGACGCGGTTGACGAACGACGCCGCGCGCTCCGCGGCTTCGGTGGCCTCGGGCACGAAACCGGCGGCGAGCTGCCACGCGTGGGTCATCTGCGGCCAGACCTGCATCTCGACGTGGACGCCCGCGCGGGCCGCGCGTGCCGCCAGTTCGAGCGAGTCGTCGAGGAGCCGCTCCGCGCTGGAGGCTTGGATGAACAGCGGCGGAAGCCCCCGGAGATCGGCCAGGACGGGGGACACCAGCGGGTCGTCGGCTCGCTGTCCCTTGAGGTAGAGCGTGCTCATGGAGTCGTCCGCATCCCCGAGCACCGGGTCCGTTTCCGCCCGCTCCAGCCAACTCCCCGAGATGTAGCGTTCCTTGCGCTGGTCGAAGACGCCGGCGTAGAGCACTCCGGCGACAGCCCGCTCGTCGCCTGCACCCGCGCGCCTGAGCAGCACCCCCATGGCGAGGTTGGCCCCGGCCGACTCACCAGCCACGACGACGCGAGGCGCGAGCGTCGCCGCGTAAGCGAAGGCCGCTTCGCAGTCGTCGAGTGCGGCCGGGTAGGGGTTCTCCGGGGCCAGGCGATACTCCGGAAGGACAACCCGCGCACCGGTACCGAGAGCAAGATGCGCGCCGAGCGCGCGGCAGATGCCCGCCGTCCCCGAGGTGAAACCGCCGCCGTGGATGTACAGGATCACCAGGTCGTCGCGCGGGTTGTCGGGTGTCATGAGGTAGGAGCCGTCCCGCAGCGCCGTGGCCGGCTCGTCGCGCACACCGGGCAGGGGGCGGTATGTCGCCGCCTGTTCCGCGGTGGCACGGCGCTCGGATTCGCGGTCGAGGGGGGGATTCGCCTTCCCCGCCCGGATGATGCCTTCCATGAGCGTGAACGCGTTGCTGGGCATCGTTCCTCCTCGGCGACCGGGCGAGGCCGGCATGCGATGTTGGGTACGTTCGTCGGGTGACAGGTGACAAGCAGGCGGTCGGCGGCCGTAAGACGCAGAAGCCGTATCCCAAGGGCGTGGCTCGTCGTGCGCAGATCCTCGAGACCGCGCTCGAGGTCTTCGCCTCCGAGGGGGACCGGAAGGCCTCGCTGCGGGCGATCGCCGAGCGGGTCGGGCTCACCGACACCGGAGTGCTGCACTACTTCGGCTCTCGGGAAGAGCTGTTCCTCGCCGTCATCGACGAGCGGGACCAGGAGTCGACCGCGGCCGCGGAGGGGGCCGCGGACTCGCTGGAGGCGATCGTCCGCACGGTGCGGCACAACATGGGCGTCCCCGGCCTGGTGCGGCTGTATGTGGCGATGACCGCGGCCGCCCCCGAGCCCGGACATCCGGCGGGACCGTACTTCGCCCGCCGCTACGAGCAGCTGCGGGCCGCGATCCGCACCGGCGTGGCGGTGATGCAGGAGAACGGCCAGGCCCGGGACGACATCGACGCCGCGGTTCTGGCGCAATTGCTCGTGGCGGCGGTGGACGGTGTCCAGCTGCAGTGGTTGATCGATCCGTCCGTCGACATGGCCGAAGTGGTTGGCGCGCTGGTCACGATGATCACCGGTTCTCCGGAGCGCTGACGGGCCGGGACCAGGGCATCGGCCTCGGTCCCGGCCGGTTGTTCAGCGAGGGGTTGCGACCGGGCTGTCGGCGGCGGCCGCGGCGGCGTTGCGCACCTTGGGGATGAAGAGGGCCAGGAGGAGGGCGGCTGCCAGCATCGCGGCGGCGGCCGTGTAGGCGGCCTTGTAGCCGCCGTCGGTGTAGAGCGAGGTGCCCTGGACGACGTTGGCGCGGTCGTTGAGGACCGAGAAGATGACTTGGGTGGAGATCGCGCTCAGCACTCCGCCGATCAGGCTGTTGACACCGTTGACGGTGGCCTGGTCCTCGGCACGCACGGCTTCGACGATGAGGACCGGTCCAGATGCGATGACCAGGCCCATCCCGACCGCGAACAGCGGTCCGAACACGATGAACTGCCACTTCTCGTAGTGGTAGCTGTGGGTCACCAGCAGCCCCACGATCGCCACAGCCAGTCCCGTCACCAGCGTGATCTTCGCGCTCCACCGGTTGGCGATCCAGCCGACGCCGAAGCCGCAGAGCAGCAGCAGGATGCTGGAGTGGACGCCGAGCGCCGCATTCTCCGTCGCGGTGTAGCCGAGGCCGTCGGACATGCCGGGAATCTTCGGGTAGAGCGCCAGGAGCTGGTTGATCGTGCCGGCGGAGAAGAGCACGCCGGCCCCGGCGCCACTTGCGAGCAGGATCATGAGCAGTCGGCGGTCCGCCAGCAGGCGCACGGGGAGCAAGGGGTGCGCGACCCGGCGCTCCACGACCACGAAAGCGAGGAACGCGACCACGCCTCCGGCCAGGTACGCCAGGGTGCGCCCGTCCGCCCAGCCCCACTCGCTGCCCTTGCCGATGCCGTAGACCAGCGCGGTGGCGCTGCCGCCGAGCAGCAGGCCGCCGATCCAGTCGAACGAGGTGCGGGCGCCGCGCAGCGGGCTCTCCGGCACGAAGACGACGAGAAGGACCAGGGCGACGAAGCTGTTGACGGCGAGGAACCACAGGACGCCGCGGAACCCGTGGTTGTCCTGGAGCCAGCCGGACAGCCACGGCCCGGCGAGCGCGGTGAGGCCGGTGCTGGTCGCCACCACACCGGTGGCGGTGCCCACCCATTTCGCGGGGAACACATCACGCACGATCGAGTACGTCAAGGCGGTCACGACCGCATAGATCCCGACGAGGAAGCGCGCCGACAGCATGAGCCCCCAGCTTGGGGCCAGCGCGCAGAGGGTCTCGCCGACCACGCCGATCACCGACGCGACGACCATCACCCGCTTCTTGCCGAACATGTCGGCGGCCTTGATCAGGAAGGGCACGCTCATCGTGGACACCAGGGTCGTGATCAGCGTGAACCAGGCGATCTGCGTGGTGTGGAAATGCTGCGCGATCAAGCCCTGCGCGTTGCCCAGCAGCAGCCCGGACATCGACAGCACGACAGTCGGCCAGGCCAAGGCGACCATCAGGACGATGTAGTACGCCTTGGGGTGCTCCGTCTGACCGCGGGGCGCGGCGCCGGGCGGGTCGGTGTGGTCCAGCGGAGGGGCGGTCGTGCTCATAACAGGTCTCCAAGACATTACCGGCATTCCCGGGCGTTCGGGAAGCCTGCCGCGGACCTTGCGGCGGGGGATCGGGCTATGAATCGTTTCATAGGGAATGTCACTCGGCGCCTTGTCGAAGGCGGGTGTGGGGCGAGCCTAGAAGTTAAAACCGAGGGGCGCCAGGTTTCGTGCGCATGAACTTTTGTCACGATCCGATGGAGGCGTCCTCTGGCGGCTTCTGTGGCCTATTCGTGCCGAGGTGGGCTGCATGGCCTGGGGTGACACCGCGTGCTCTTTTGTGTACGGCGAACGCTGTTTTGCCGGCTGCCGAGCCGGATCGATCTGCGCCCCGCTCCGAAGGTCGCTTGCGGGCGAGGTGGCCTGGCGCGTCGGGCGATGGCAGCGTCCGCCCCGCCGTAGCCACAAAACATTGCGCGACTCTGTTTCCTTGGCTAGCGTCGCGTGCTCGAAACGTTTCAATGATGGTTTGGGCGCGTCCGATGCCGCCACGTTGAGTGGACTAACGGAGCGATCCTTCGTCCCGTCTCGTCCGATAGAGGACACTCGAATCCAGGAGCACCATGAACGCCCCCGACCGTCTACGCGTTGAACACCTCGAAGCGCCGTTGGGCCTCCACATGCGGCGGCCGCGGCTGTCATGGCGGCTCCCTGAGGGCGCGAAGCGGCAAGTTGCCTACGCCGTACGGACCGATGCCTGGGAGTCGGAACGCGTCGAGTCGGATTCATCGGTTCTCGTCGGATACGAGGGGCCCGAGATCGGATCCGGGCAGCGCGTCTCGTGGCAGGTCAAGGTCTGGACGGACCTGGGGGAGAGCGCCTGGTCGGAGCCGTCCTCGTGGGAGACGGGGCTCCTGGACGCCGGGGATTGGACAGCCCGGTGGATCGAGCCCGACGAACCGGACCCGCGGCCCGAGGCCGGACACCGGCCCGCGTACCACCTGCGCCGGGACTTCACTCTGCCGGCGGGCGTCCGCCGGGCCCGCCTGTACGCCACCGCGCACGGCATCTACGAGGCGTTCCTCAACGGCCGCCGTGTCGGTGACCTGGAGTTGACGCCCGGGTACACGGCCTACCGCGACATCCTGCACGTGCAGACCTACGACGTGACCGACCTTCTCCGCGAAGGCTCGAACGCGATCGGTGCCCTGGTGTCGGACGGCTGGTTCCGGGGCCGCACGGGAGCCATGCGCCTCGCCGACAGCTTCGGCGAACGCACGGCGTTCCTGGCTCAGTTGCATGTGGAAGGCGAGGACGCGTCGGTCTTCGTGCTGGGTACCGACGGGACGTGGCGCACGGCGCCCGGCGAGATCACCGCGGCCGACCTCATGGACGGAGAAAGCCACGACCTCCGCCGGGCCCGGCCTGGCTGGTCGTCGCCCGGCTTCGACGACGGATCGTGGGCGAAGGCGAGCGAGGGGCACGGGGGCCTGTACGCCGACTTCACCCGCCTCACGGCGTCGCCGGCACCGCCGGTCCGACGGATCGAGGAGATCCGGCCGGAATCCGTCGCCGCACTGCCCTCCGGGGCGCAGATCATCGACTTGGGACAGAACATCAACGGCTGGGTCCGGGCGCGCGTGCGACAGGGCGAGACGCTCGCCCTCAGCCACGCAGAAGCACTCACCGCGGACGGGGACGCGGATATGGAGGCCTTCCGCGGCGTCGAGTTCCAGACCGGCGCGCCGTTGCCCGCCGGGCAGCTCGACCGCGTCATCGGCTCGGACACCGCGGACGGCGTCTTCGAACCCCGCCACACCACCCACGGCTTCCAATACGTCCGCGTCGAAGGCGCAAGCTGCCCGCTGGGAATCGCGGACGTCACCGGCGTGGTCGTGCACAGCGACCTGCGGCGGACCGGTACCTTCCGCTGCGCCGAGGGGCGGATCAACCGGCTCCACGAGATCGCGGAGTGGAGCTTCCGCGGCAACGCGTGCGACATCCCCACCGACTGCCCGCAGCGGGAGCGCGCGGGCTGGACCGGCGACTGGATGCTGTACGTCCCGACGGCGGCGTTCCTGTACGACGTCGCGGGCTTCTCGGTGAAGTGGCTGCGCGACTTGGCCGTCGACCAGTGGGACAACGGCTGCCTGACGAACTTCGCCCCGGACCCGGGCGGCAAGGCCGTCCAGCACCTGCCCGCGGAACTGCTCGACCAGTTCGCCGGGTCGTCCGGGTGGGGCGACGCGTCGGTGATCGTGCCGTGGGAGCTGTACCGCGTCTACGGCGACCCGGACATCCTTCACGAGTTCCGGCCCATGATGGTGCGCTGGGTCGAGTTCGCCGCCGAACGCGCGCGGACCCGCCGCCACCCGGACCGCGTCGCCGCGCGCCCGGAGCCCGCCGCCCACGAGGAGTTCCTGTGGGATGCGGGCTTCCACTGGGGCGAGTGGTGCGAACCCGGCGCCGACCCTAATGCGTTCCGCACCGCCGACCAGGGCGCGGTCGCGACCGCCTACCTGCACCGCTCCGCCGCGTTGCTCGCCCGGATCTCCGAGCTGACCGGCCACGCCGACGACGCAGAACGCTTCGCCCGGCTTGCCGAGAACGCGCTGCGGGCCTGGCGTGCCGAATACCTGGCTCCCGACGGGAGGATGAACCCCGACACGCAGGCCACGTACGTCCGCGCCCTGGCGTTCGGCCTCGTCCCCGACGAACTCCGCGATGCCGCGGCTGCCCGGCTGGTCGCCCTGATCCGCAACGCCGGAACCCACGTCAGCACGGGCTTCCTGGCGACTCCCTATCTGCTGCCGGTACTTGCGGACACCGGGTATCTCGACGTCGCCTACGAGCTGCTGTTCCAGGACACCGAACCGTCGTGGCTCACGATGATCGACCGCGGCGCCACCACGATTTGGGAGGAATGGCACGGCATCGACGCCGAGGGCAAGGCCCACGCCTCGCTCAACCACTACAGCAAGGGCGCGGTCATCTCGTTCCTCCACACGCACGTGGCCGGCATCCGGTCGCCGGCGGAGCCCGGGCCGGATTCTGCGGGGTACAGGCGTTTCGTGATCGAACCCCGCCCCGGAGGCGGCCTCGACTGCGCCGAAGCGCAGTTCGAATCACCATATGGGCCGATCGCCTCGGCGTGGCGTATCGAGGCTGGCGGCGCCTTCGTCCTCGACGTCACGATCCCGCCGGGCACAGAAGCCGAGATTCGCCTCCCGGATGGACGCAGGCTGACCCCGGGGCCGGGGAGCCACACCTTCCGATGAAGTCGGTCGCCGTCGGCGCCTCGTCGGATTTCGGAGCCTTCGGGTCAGCCCGTGAGACCGGACCACGCCGTGGCGCCGGCAACCTTCGTGTCGTTGGTGATGGCTTGTTCGGCCCAGATCGTCTTGCCGGTCTGCTGGTAGCGGCTGCCCCAGCGATGGGTGAGCTGGGCGACAAGGAACAGCCCGCGGCCGCCCTCGTCGGTGCTGCGGGCCCGGCGCAGCCGCGGTTGCGTGTTGCTCAGGTCCGAGACCTCGCAGACCAGCACATCGCCACGGATCAGCCGCACGACGATGGGTCCTCGGCCGCCGTAGCGGAAGGCGTTGGTGACCAGTTCGCTGACGACGAGTTCGGTGGTGAAGGCGAGGTCGTCCAGGCCCCACGTGGTCAGCTGCCGCAGGGCGAATTCGCGGGCTTGCTTGACGCAGGTCGGATCGGACGGGAGGTCCCATGTGACGACGTCTTCCGCCGGGAGGGGGTGTACGCGTGCGAGGAGCAGCGTGGTGTCGTCGTCATGAGAAGCGCCGCCCATGGCATCGAGGAGGTTGCGTCCCGGCCCTTCGAGTTCGCGGTGGGTGACATCGGTCTTGTCGATGTTCTCGAGGAGTTTTCGCATGCCGCGGTCGAGGTCGTGATCGGGGCCGGTGACCAGGCCATCGCTGTACAGCACCAGGACGCTGCCGGGGGTCAAGGCGACGTCGGCTGTTTCGAAGGGCATGCCGCCGACGCCCAGGGGTGGGCCGGGGTCCACGTCGATGAATCGGGAGCGGCCGTCCGCGTCGACGACGGCCGGTGGTGGGTGGCCGGCCGAGGCGATGCGGCAGTGACCGGAGGCGGGGTCGTACTCGGCGTACAAGCAGGTGGCTCCGGTGATGCTCGCTGTGGCGTCGGGGTCGCCGGGAAGGCGTTGCACGAGGTCATCGACGTGGGTGAGGAGTTCGTCTGGCGGCAGGTCGAGGTCGGCGAGGGCTTGAACGGCGGTGCGCAGTCGGCCCATGGTGCCGCTGGCGGCAAGGCCGTGGCCGACCACGTCGCCGATGACCAAGGCCACACGGAGGGAAGACAGCGGGATGACGTCGTACCAATCGCCGCCGATTCCGGCTGCGGTGGCGGTCGGCAGGTACGCGCCGAACGTCTCGGCGGCGGGTGTCCTGGTGCCCGCGCCGGCCAAGAGGCTGTGCTGCAGAGCCAGCGCGGTGCGGCGTTCGCGGGTGTAGCGGCGGGCATTGTCGACGCTGAGCGCGGCACGGGAACCGACCTCCTCCAAGAGCCGGGCGTCGTCCTCGTTGAACGACTCGGCGCGTTCGGTACGCCACAGCTGTACCGCGCCGAGGAGATGTCCGCGTGCGAACAACGGCACCGCAAGAAGGCTGTGCCCGCCCTTGGGCAGCAGTCGCCGAAGCAGCTCCGGACCGTCGTCGGGTACGGCGTCCACTTTGGGCGACAACAGTGTCGCGCCCCGCTCCAACGTCAGGGCTTCCGGGCTCTCGGGCGGAACCTCCGCACGCTCTCCGACCGGGATGAGATCGGCAGGCCACGATGTCCCGATATGCGCCACCGCCGCCCGGACCGAGGGGGTGTAACCAGTTGCCGGATCCCGTACGGGTTCCTCACCGGCAAGGACGGCTTCGGCGAGGTCTACGGCAGCGAGGTCGGCCCATCATGGGAGGACAAGGTCGGCGAGCTGTTGTGCGGTCTTCGTGACATTCAACGACGCACCGATGGCGGTCGACGCTTCGTGGAGGAGGGCGCTCCGGGTTGCGGCGTGGGCCTCCTCGGTAACGTCGTTGAGGGTCACCAGCAGGCCCAGCGCGGTTCCGCCGCGGGGCGGGACCCGGAACAAGGCGACTCGAAGCAGCAACAGGCCGCCGTTCGGCTCGCGGGCGGCGAACGGCTGTCGGCCGATGATCGGGGTGTCGGCTGCCAGCGCTTGGCGTAGCAGCGGTATCGCGGCCTCCAGCCCGAAGGTGGTGAAGACTGTCTCGGCGCTGTCCCCCGAGCGGACCGAGGTATGTTGAAACAGTTCCGCCGTGGTGTTGGCGGCGATCACACGCAGGTCGGCGTCGAATACCACCAACCCTATCGATTCTTGGGAGAAGACGGCCGCGGCCAAAGCCTCGGCCCACTCCGGGGGCAAGCCAAGCCCGGCGACGACTCGGTTCTGTCCATTCACGCTGAGACCGCCTTCAAGACCCCCGCGGGAAACCTTTCGGCGGTTCCCAGTATCGGTTCTTTCCGGACCGGCCTGCAGGTCGAGCCTGGTCGCAAGCGGATCGACTGGCCCGGACTCCGTCAGCCGGGTTCGCGGACGGGGTGCCCGCGCGCCGAGGTGCAGCGCGCGGGCACTAGCGAGTGCAGGTTCGGGCCCATCAGCTCGGCGAAGGCACGACCCCGCATCCGGTCTTCATCGGCTACTTCAGGCCGAGGCGGTCCATGAAGATGACGCCTGCGTTGTAGCTCTCGACGCCGGTGACCTTGCCGCTGTAGATCGTGCCGCACAAGGACTCGGCGTACGACCAGAGCGGGACGTCGGCGACGAGTGCCTTCTGGAGGTCCGCGTAGGCCTGCTTGCGGACGGCCGGGTCGGTGCTCGCCCGGCCGGCCGCGAGGGCGGCGTCGGCCCGGGGGCTGTTCCATCCGCTGATGTTGAAGGGGCTCTGCGAGTACCAGTAGCCGAACAGCAGCGGTTCCGGGTCGGCCGCCCAGATCTGGGTGAGCGTGGCCTGGAACTCGCGCTGGACCGCGTACTTGACGATGTACGCGCCGATCTCCGCGGCTTCGACGCGCATCGAGACGTTCTGGAACTCCTTGAGCCGGCTTGCCATGTACTCCGCGACCGCGAGGGACGACGGGTTCTGCGGGACGAGGTAGGTGAAGTCCACCTTCTTGCCCTCGGCGGCGAGTTCGTTGAACAACCGCTGGGCCTCCGCCTTGTTCTGGGCTGGCTGGCTGACCGCTGGATCGACGAACGGGCTGTCGGCGTTGAAGAAGCTCTTTGCGGGCACATACCCGTTGTTGAGCGTCTTCGGGATGTCCGCGGGATCCAGGGCGAGCGTCAGGGCGCGCCGTGCCCGCACGTCGTCGAACGGCGCCTTGCGCAGGTTGAACTGGATGATCTGGCCGCCGTCGGTCGCCGACTCGGCGAGGTTCAGCTCTTTCTTCGCCTGTTCGAGGACCTTGCCGTCGGAGCTGATGAACAGGTCGGCTTGGCCCGACTTGACGGTGTTGTACTCCTGCTTGATGTCCGGAATGCTCTTGATCGTGATCTGGTCGAGCTTGGGCAGACCCTTGTCCTTCTGCCAGTAGGTGGGGTTCCGCTCGAATACCTGCTCGGATCCGCGGGTCCAGCTCTTCAGCACGAACGGTCCGGCGCCGATCGGCTCCGAGCCGTACTTCTCCGGACCCTTGGCGATCGCGGACGGGGCCATGATGTAGGTCAGTTCGGTCGCGATGCCGCGATCCAGGTTCGGATTCGGCGCGCCCACCGGAGTCAGTTTCAGCGTGAGGTTGTCGACCACGTCAGTCTTGACGGCCGCGGCGACCGCGATGTGCGACGAGCGGGTCGCCGGGTTCGCCTGCGTGTCGTAGTTGAGCTTGACCGCCGCGGCGTCGAACGGCGAGCCGTCGCTGAAGACCACTCCGGGGCGGAGCTTCATGGTCCACGTGGCGCCGTTGTCGTTCGTGGTCAGCGACTCCCCGAGGTGCGGCCTGACCTTGCGCGACGTGGCATCGATGAAGAACAGAGGGTCGTACAGGGCCGCCATACGCGGTTCGTCCGCCAAAGCCGAGTTGACCACCCGGAACGGATCGAGCGAGGCGGAGTCCTGGACCGCCAGCATGGTCACCTTGCCGCCGGACTTCGCCGGCGCCTGACTGGCGGTGGCCGACGCGCTTTTGCCGTTGTCGCCGCTCCCGCAGGCGCTGATCGCCAGGCCCAAGGCCGCGAGACCGGCGACGGCGGCGCTGCGGCGCCTCGGCAGACTGCGGGGTGTACGCCGTACAAAATTGCGTGCAGACAAGATCGGTGCCTCCCGATAACGAGATGTGGCGACTGGGCGATCGTGGTGGTTCCGCGTGGATTGCGCCTGACGGAGCACCCCTCTGGCAGGGGGAATTGGTGCGGTGAGAGGCCGGCGAGGCGTGCCGAGGCGGGTGGGGACAGTCTTTGCGCGCGGAGATGTGCGGTCACGGTAGGCGCAGCGCCCCGAGAAGTCAGCCACCGACGCGAATCTGTTACATCACCGTCGGTCGATGCGTCTCAGCATGCGCCATGAAACGTTCAAATCCACCCTGGAGAAGAGGGCAATAGCGATGATCTGGGGTGAATCAACTTCGGGGGCCAGGCTTGGGCGGTGAGGCGAACCAGGCGGCTCTCAACGGGCAGGGTGCCCGGTAAATTTGCGTACGCCATACATCTTCAAGGTTCGGTGGGGCGGCCGCCGCATCAGGGCCTTGCCTTCCGGTTTTCTTATAGATATTAAGGAGAATCAAATGGAGGTCCGCCTTTTGGTGAACCTGTCTCAGTGTCAGGCGAGGGGTGGGCCGTGAGGAGACGCTGTGCGCAAGGATGCGACGTCGGATCTGTTGGGGCTCCGTGGCCGGACGGCGGTAGTGCTGGGCGGCGCGCAGGGGCTCGGGCGTTCTGTCGCCCGCCGGTTGGCGGAGGCGGGATGCAAGGTGGCAGTCGCCGACATTGCCGATGACGCGGGCGGAACGCTCGTCCAGGAGATCCGCGGCGCCGGGGGCGAGGCGCTCTACCGGCATACAGACGCACGGCGGCGTGCGGACGTCCGTGAACTGATCGCCGCTGCGCGCGAGGAACTTGGGCCACTCACCGCGGCGGTGAACGTCGTCGGCAACCCGGGCGGTGTCCAAGGCGTCAAACCGTTCCTGGACATGACCGAAGACGACATGCGCGCCCGACTTGACCTCAATTTCATGACCGCCTTCATCGCGTGCCAGGAAGAGGCGCTCGCCATGATCGAGGACGGTACTGACGGCCGCATCGTCAACTTCGGGTCTTCCAGCGGGCTGGTAGGTGCCCCGAACATCTGCGGGTACGGCGCCGCGAAGGCTGCCGTGGCCCACTTCACCATCTCGGCGTCGATGGAACTCGCCCGCTACGGGATCCGCGTCAACTGCGTGGTGCCGGGCACTCACGTCAACCCGAACGCCGGCCCACCCGCGAACGAGGGCATGGCGGACTTCCGCAGGCGGGCGGCTGCGGCACCGATCCTGGGGCGCTTGGGAGAAGCGGACGAGACCGCCGGCGCCGCGCTGTTCCTCGCTTCCGACCTGTCCGGCTACATGACCGGCCACACCGTCGTGTCCGACGGCGGCGTCGTCCACACCACGGCCCGTCCACCCGTCGGCATGAACCTCGAATCCGAGGCCGTGCGGACCATCCTCGAGACGCGCGCGCAGGAGGCTTGATATGGCGACGAACGAGTCCTTCGTGGCAGGCGGCGGTCTCGAAGGCGGGCCGGAGCTCATCGACGCCCACACGCATGTGATGCGCTCCGAAGACCACGGCCGTGAGGCCTTTGGCTATTTCCTCAGCCGGAACCCGCGCTCCGGACACGCTGCCGAGCCGGTGGCGTACGGGACCGTCGACGAACTGCGCGGCATCATGAGAAGGAACGGCGTGAGCCGCTCGAACATTCTCATGTTCACGTGGTCCGGTCAGTATTGGCGGGACGGCCAGTTCGCCCTGCCTGACGGCCAAGCGCATGCGGCCGCTGCCGCGGAACTCCGGTGCCGCATCGTGCAGCGGATCAGCGACAACAACGCATGGGCCCAGGAAGTCGCGCGAGAAAACCCCGAGTTCTCGTACTTCTGCGGGGTTGACGCGGTCCTGATGAGCGAAGAGCAGCTCCTGGCCGAAGTGGAAGCGCGGGTTGCGCACGGGGCGCTGGGAGTGAAAATCGTTCCTCGGGACATGCGCATACGCGGCGATGACCCGCGTCTGAGGCCGCTCTTCGACTGGTGTGCACGCCAGGAAGTACCCGTCCTGACGGAGGCCAGCGGTCACGCGGGCGCGCCGAGTCGGCCTGCGTACTTCGAGAAGGCATTGAGCGACTTCCCCAGCCTGAAGATCATCTTTGCGCACTGCGGCCACAATCCCGTCTTCGGCGAAGGGGCGGATGCCGAAGTCGTCGATCTCGCACAGCGGTTTCCCGGGGTGGCGGCCGATTTGTCGCTGCGGTTGCTGGAGGTCGCGGACGGACACGTAGCACCGCAACGCTTGGTGGAGTTCGTGCGCGACCTCGGCACGGATCGCGTCCTGTACGGGAGCAACTACGTGCTGGCGGAACTCCTGCAACCCGACGTCGACGGGAGTCGGCCACAGCCGACGCGCACGGAAGCGTCGCTGGCTGCGTTCCGTGCGCTGCCCTTCACTCCAGACGAGGCAGAGGCAATCGGCTCCGGCAACTTCCGCCGAATCACCGGGCGTTCCTGCTGACATTGCCGTGGCGTCGTCAGGGGCGAGAGCGCACACGTGACGTCTCGCAGGGAACGAGATTGGTGCACGGCCGGTTTGAGCCGTGCACCAGCCTTTTGTCGTCGGACCTTTGCGTCAACTGCGTGTGAGTAGGCGCTTTGCGTCGATTTCGGTCGGCTGCCATCCCTCGACCAGCGTGCGACCATCAAGCGAACGCACCTCGACGCTGAGCTCCTTGACCAGCGACAGGCTGTAGGCGATGCGGCCGGTCAGCGTGCCCGGGTCGCCGGTAAGCAACGCCAAGGCGGCTGATACGAAGGTCTCCATCGGCTCGATCTTGTCCGGCGGGAGATCGGCGGCCGACACGGCGTGCGGCGTGACGACCGCCGCTTCGGGGGCAAGACTGTTGACCGCTATGCCGCAGCCGTGAAGGTCCATGGCGGCGCCGCTGGTGACGCGGTCGATCATCGCCTTCGTCCCGCCGTACAGGCAGGCCCCGCCCGACGAGATGCCCGAGTACGGCGGCCCGACCCGCGGCGTGGCCTGCGCGGAGGAAACATTGAGGATCCAGCCGGCACCGTCGCCGAGCATGCCGGGGATCACCAGACGGGCGAGGTCCCAAGCAGCCCAGACGTTGACTTCGATCGCCGCACGGAACGCATCTTCCTCCATCCCGTCGAAGCGCAGGTCGAACGCCCGCGGGGCGGCGGCGTTGTTGACGAGCAAGGTCACCGGCCTGCCGAAGTGCTTCTCCGCTTCGTGCACCGCGCGCCGTCGTTCGTGGGCGGTGCCGATGTCGGCGACCACGGCCACAGCCTGCCCGCCTGCGGCGGCTGCCATGTCGACAGTCTCCGCGAGGGATCCCGCATAGCTGCCGTCACCGGGTTTGGCCGTCCGGCCTACGGCCGCGACCAGTGCGCCCTCGGCGGCGAGCCGCACGGCCAGCCCCTGACCGATGCCCCGGCTGGCGCCGGTGACGAGCGCCACGCGTCCTACGCACGTCCGTACTGTCATGTCGGGTTCCCATCGGACATTGCGCGAAGGCGGAAGAACGGGGCACGTACCTCGCCGGGCACGCCCGGGTAGGAGAGGGGGGCGAAACAGACCTCGACCGGTGCATCCATCGTGAGTTCCTCAGGCTTCGCATCGACGATCCGGGTGGGCAGACGGACCCCTGGCGCGGCGTCCAGGGTGACGAGCGCGGCGACAAAGGGCACCTGCCCGGAGAAGGCGGGAAGGAACGCGTGACGAACGACTGTCCACGAGAACAGGGTTCCGGTTCCCGGTACTTCCATCCACGGAAGGTCGTCCGTGCCGCATCCGGGACAGGTCGCCTTGGGATACCAGCGGAAGCGTGCGCAGGTCCGGCAGTAGGGCAGGGCAAGGGTGTCGCGTGCCGCTGCGAGCCAGAACGGCGAGGTCAGTGGTTCCGTGAGGTCGGGTAGGGGGAAATCCGGTCGGAAGGCGGTCTCGGTCACCGGGACCTCCGCAGGATCAAGGTGCTGGCTTGGGGACCGGTGTAGCCGCCATACGCCGCGATCTGCGCACCGGGCACTTGCGCGTTTGCCTCGCCGCGCAACTGCCGGCACAACTCGACGACGTGTGCGATGCCAAGGACGTAAGAGTGCGACAACAGGCCTCCGTGAGTGTTGTAGGGGACGCCTCCGCTGTCGAACGCGAGGGCACCGCTTTCGGCGAAGGGCCCCCCATCGCCCTTCGCGCAGAACCCAAGGTCTTCCAACTGCATCAACGAGACGATCGTGAAGGGGTCGTAGCACGCGAGCACATCGACGTCGGTGGCCTTGATGCCCGCCATCGCGTAGGCAGCGGGGGCTGCGAAGACCTGTGGCGTCGAGGTGATCTCGGATTGCTGCGCCCAATGCCCGCCGGTTTCGCTGGTGCCGAGGCCCGCTCCGGCGACCTCGATCACCGGCTGTGGCAGGTCGCGGGCGCGCTCGGGTGTGGTCATGATGTACGCCGCGCCGCCATCGGAGATCAGCGAGCAGTCTTCCTTGCGGAAGGGATCGACTACCAGCGGCGAGGCACGGTACGCGTCGAGGGTCAGGGGACGGTCGTGCATGATTGCGCCGCGCGTGAGGTTGGCGTGGCGCCTGGTATGCACGGCGATCGCGCCGAGTTGGTCGACTGTAGTTCCGAACTCGTACATGTGGCGGCGCGCGATCGTGGCGAAGTACGTCGGCTGGGGGAACCAGCCGAAGGGCACTTCGTACTGGCGCTTGGCCAATTGCTGGGCGTGGCTCTGCCCCGGACCGCCGACCATGGCGGAGCGCTGGGTCGCCCATGCGACGGCAAAGGCGTTGATGATGTAGCGGGCTCTGCCTGATGCCAGTGCCCGATATGCCGCCACGGGTGCGGTGCCGGCCCAGACCATGCCTCCGCCTTCGGTCGAGGTCCACATGGCATGTTCGGTGCCAAAGTGGCAACGGAAGGCGATGTCGTCGAACTGCTCGGAGAACGCGGGGTGCCACATGATCCCGTCGATGTCCGCCGGGGTTAGTCCCGCGTCCGTAATCGCACGTGACACGGCTTCGGCGGCAATCGCTGTCGTGGTCCGACCGGATGCCTTGCTGTGTTCGGCCTCGCCGACACCGATGATCGCGACTGCGCCCGCGATGTCCTCGAATGGCTCGGTCCGGCCCCAGTCAGGGGTGCTGATCACAAGAGATGTCCTTCCTGATACCGATGCCCGGCGTCGGGCACCGACGTGCTTGGACAGGGATCGCCGCGATTACGAGAGGTCGTTGCCTACGATGCCCAAGGCCCGCAGCTCTTCGAGTTCCTGCGGCGAGAGGCCCAGGAGACCGCCGAGCACGGCGTTGTTGTCTTGGCCCAGCGTGGGTGGCGGACCGGAGAGCCAGGGGGCGGTCCGACGGGCGGCGAATCGGAACGGTGCGCCGGGCAGGTCGAGATGCCCCGCCAGCGGGTGCTCGATGTGCTCAAGGAAGCCGCGTGCGGCGAGATGCGGATGCGATGCCGCAGTGGCGGGCGAATGGACGGCCGCTGCCGGAATCCCAGCGGCCAGCAGGCACTCGACGGCCGCGGCCAATGCTTGCCGAGCGAACCAGCCGCCAAGCCGGGCGTCCAAATCGTCGTGCCCGCGGTGGCGGTCTTCCGCGGAAGGCAGCTCCGGACCGCCGATCAGAGCGTGGAGCGCCCGCCACTGGTCGTCGTTCTCGACCGACAGAGCGATCCAGTTCTCATCGCCCTGGCACGCGTAAACACCCTGGGGTGCCGCGTGTGGGCTTCGGTTGGCCCTCCGTTCCGCGGCGATGCCGTATGCGGAGTACTCCACGATTGCCTGGGCGCCGACGTTGAGGACCGTTTCGATCATCGGTACCTCCACCAGACATCCATCGTCGGTGCGATCACGTTGCTCCAGGGCGCAGAGCGTGGCGATCACCGCGTGTATGCCCGCTATGGGATCGCTTGCCCGAGGCAGCATGGGCGGGAGGTCGGGATCGCCCGTGACCGAGGCCAGCCCTCCGACCTGTTCCATGGTCTGGGCGAACCCGGGGCGGTCGCGCCACGGTCCGTCGAGACCGAACGCCGGCATGCGCACGATCACGGCGTGGGGGTTCCATGTCCGCAGTCGGTCGGCACCGATGCCGAGGTGGTCCAGGACGCGCGGTGTGAAGTTCTCGATGACGATGTCGGAGCGCTTCACCAATTCGCTCAGCAGCCGACGGCCTTGATCATGTGTCAAGTCGAGGGTGATGCCCTGCTTGCCGGCGTTGGCACCATAGAAGACCGGCCCGTATTCCCACCACCGCGCGACGTCGCGCCGCGCTGTGGTGAAGCGCATCGGGTCCGGACGGCGAGTCGACTCGACCTTGACGACTTCCGCACCGAGCAGCGCGAGCAGATGCGTCGCGGAGGGCCCCGCCCAGAATGCGGTGAGGTCGACGACTCGCAAGCCTTGTAGCGGGAGCCCACGATCCGGGCCTGAACGGGCGGATCTCACCGAAGCGTCGTTGCGTTCCGGCCACGCCGGTGTCGAGCCGGCTTCCTCCGGAGCGGGGGTGCGTCTGACTGGCGGTGAGGGCGTATCACCCAGCTTGTACGGCACCCGGGGCTGCAGGAATCCGTGCGGGTTCGGGACGAACACCCCTCGCTCACGAAAGTGGGGCAGGTTCACCAACCGGTCCGCGGTGGTCAAAGGAACCGCCGGAATGCGCAGCGCATCCGCCAGTTCCAAGATTTCTTCGGTGGTGTGGGCGGTAGTCCAGGTGTGTACCGCGGTCGAGAACTCCTTCCGGCGCCGTCGACGCCCGGAGGCGGATGCCAGTTCGGCGTCGTCGAGAAGATCAGGCCGTTCGATCATCACGAGGAAGTCCTGGAACTGCTGCGCCGTCACCGTGCAGAAGCCTACGAAACCGTTCTTGGTCGGCTCGACCGACGGGGTCTCGACCAAACGGGCCGGGGACTCCTCGGGCTCGATGGTCAGTTGCGCTGCTACGTAGCCGAACGGATTCTGTGTCAGCAGCATCGCTTCCAACATCGAGACGTCCACGTGGTCGCCGGCGCCACCACGTCGCACCCGCCTGGCCACCGACATGGCCGCTACCGCTGCGTAGCCGCCCGCCGCCCAAGCGCCGAGCTGGGCACCGCACTGCATGGGGATGCCTTCCGGTACCCCGCGCCCCCCGGTCGACCCGCTCAACGCCTGAAGGATGAATTCGTTCGCCGGGCGTTTCGCCCAAGGACCCGTGTGTCCGAACGGCGATATCGAAACCACGACCAACTTCGGGTGGCTCTCCCGCAACTGCGCGGTACAAACCTCACTGGGGCCGAGGTCCTCGATCACGATGTCGGCGCCCCGCGTCCAAGCCGCGGGGATGGGCACATTGCCCGTTGCGGGTCTCAGACGCTGCTTCCCCGCGTGCAGGTAGCGGAATAGTGCGGAATCTTCCTCGTCGGTGTGGACACCTATCCCGGTGCTGCGGAACACGGGGTCGCCGTGGTCCGGGAGAGTGGCCCTGGCGACTGTTGCCCCGGCGTCGACCAGGAGCTTGCCTGCGTAGGCTCCCGCAAGGCCACGGGTCACCTCGATGACGCGGTAGTCGGCCAATGGGCCACCGCCCTGGGACGCTCGTGTATTCATCGCCGGGCCTACCGGGGGAGAGGCAGGTTGTAGAGCCGGACGGCGTTGTCCTGCATGACCGCCTGGACCACATTCGGCGCGAGCTGGCGCGTCGCACGTGCGGCGATGCCGAGGCTGTCCGGGTACAGGCAGGTCGGGTGCGGGAAGTCCGTCTCGAAGAGTACGTTGCCGGGGCCGACCCGTTCGATGGTCCGCGCGATGTCCTGGTTCTCGAACCAGAAGCAGGCGTGGATCTGCCGGCGGAAGTACTCGATCGGGGTCGACGACAGGTGGTCCGTGCTGCCGGGTGCGGTCTCGCCCAGCTGGTGTTCGAGCGCCTCGAGGAAGAACGGGATCCACCCGATGCCGCTTTCCACCGAAACGATGTTCAGCCCCGGGTGACGCTCCAACACACCCGAGTAGATGAAGTTGGCGATCACCCGCGCATTGGTCAGGTACATCATCGCCGAGCCCACGGCGAGCTTCTCGTCGGGACCGAGGCCAGGCCACGGGGACGAACCGAACCAGCTCAGGCTATTGTGCGCTGCTCCGATGTGGAAGTTCACCGGCATGCCGAGGTCCGCGCACACCTCCCACAGCGGATCCCAGTCCCGGGAGGAGAAGTCGGGGACGCCGGCTTGCTGCGGATCACTGGTCGTGTTGACGCCCCGCAAGCCCAGCGCGTGCATGCGACGGACTTCCGCCACGGAGGCGTCGATGTCCCACCAAGGAATCAGGCCCATGGGGAACAGGCGTTGGCCTGACTCTTCCTGGAGTTCGGCCATGGCGTCGTTGTAGAGCGTGGCACACAGCAGCTTCAGCTTCGGATCGACGATGTCCCCGAAACGCTGGCCGCCGAAGCCCGCGGTGTTGGGATAGACGATATGCGCCCACACGCCGATCTCGTCCATCACGGCGAGTCGGGCCGACACGTCGTACGCGGCGGGGGTCACATCGTCGAACGTCCAAGTGATGAAGTCGGTGCCACGACTGCGCACTCCGTCGCGGGCCACCACGCCCGACGCGCTGGCCCGCCCCAAGACGGCACCGTCCACGACCCAATGCGGCACGCCGTCGACGTCCGCCACGCGGGGGACGGCCTCGCGGTAGGTCTTTGGTGCGCGTTTGGTCCACAGATCGTGGGGCTCGGTGATGTGCGTGTCTGCATCGATGACGCGAATCCCATGGGGGAGGCCGAGCCCGGCTTCCTGACGCGGATTGGCATCTGGTTGAGTTGTATTCACGATAACTTAATAGCTATAAGTTGTGGGGTGCGCAAGGGCACGACACGACTCGGAGGTGGGCATGGGCATCGAGGCACTACTGGACATGACATCGGGGGTGGTGCCGGATCGTGTCGCCACCGGCTCGACGACGAGAGGCCGGTGCTTCGCCGACATGGCGCGTCGGGCAGCAGGCGGGGCCGCGCTGCTCACTGCAACCGGTGCCCGACACGTGGTGTACCTGGGGGTCCAGAGCGAAGTCTTCCCTGTGGCGGTTTATGCGGCTGCCGCGGCCAGCCTGCCCATGACCCCGCTGAACTACCGTCTGCCGGATGTGGATCTCGCCGAACTGATCGGCCGGCTCGACCGCCCTGTGGTGCTCGCCGATTCGGAGCAGCGGCATCGGGTGCCTGTGGGCGTCCCAGTCCTGACCACTGCGGAGTGGTTCGCTCACGCAGCGGAGGCCGAGCCTGCGGGGCCACCCGGCAATCCCTCCGACGTGGCGGTGATGCTCTTCACGAGCGGAACCACTGCCCGGCCCAAGGGCGTCCTTCTGCGCCATGATCATCTGATGGCGTATGTGCTGGGTAGCGCCGAGTTCCTCGCCGCAGGGGACGACGATTGCGCGTTGGTGGCGGTCCCGCCTTATCACATCGCGGGGATCGCCTCGGTACTCAGCAACGTGTATGCCGGGCGCCGCGTTGCCTATCTCGCCGACTTCACGCCCCGGGGCTGGTTGGAAACCGTGCACCGCGAAGGCGTCACTCACGCGCTCGTCGTCCCGACGATGTTGGCGCGCGTGGTGCGCCATTTGGACGGTGCTCCGGCCGATGTGCCCGGGCTGCGGTCGCTCGCCTACGGCGGCGCCAAGCTGTCCGCGTCCGTGTTGCAAGCCGCACTTGCGGCCTTTCCGACTACGGACTTCGTCAATGCCTATGGGCTGACCGAGACTTCATCGACCATCGCGGTGCTGGGGCCAGAGGATCACCGCGCCGCCTTTGCGTCCGACGACCCGGGGGTGCGGCGGCGTCTGACGAGCGTCGGCCGCCCCCTGCCGGGGGTCGAGGTGTCGATCCGCGGCGAACACGGGCGAGAGGTGGGCCCGGAGGAGTCCGGTGAACTTTGGGTGCGCGGCCCGCAGGTCTCGGGTGAGTACGCAGGTATCGGCAGCGTGCTGGACAAGGATGGATGGTTCCCCACCCGTGACGTCGCGTGGGTCGATGCGGCCGGCTACTTGTTCATCGACGGGCGTGGAGACGACACCATTGTGCGCGGTGGCGAGAATATTGCCCCTGCCGAAATCGAGGCCGTCCTCGACCGTCACCCGGGCATAGCAGAGGTTGCGGTCGTCGGTATCCCGGACGAGGAGTGGGGGCAGCGCACTGTCGCGGTGGTCGTCTCCTCGGATGGCGATATCCCGGATGCCGAAGGCCTTCGGGCCTGGAGTCGGGAACGCCTGCGTTCGTCGCGCACGCCAGACGAGTTCGTCTTCCGTCCAACCCTGCCCTACACCCCGACCGGCAAGCTGCTTCGGCGACAGCTCGTGGCCGAGCTTGCCGCTCGGCCGACGGCATCGTGACGGACACCCCGACAGGTTCAAGGAGATTTCTGTGACCGAACCGGCACGTCTCACCACTGGCGCCCGACTGCGCAGCCAGGTGTGCTCCACCGAAGTCATCGTTGTGCGCCCGCCGAAGGGCGCTGTCGAACTCACCTGCGGCGGCGCGCCGATGCTCGCGCTTGACGCGGCACAGCCCGGCGGGACCGCCACGCCGGAAGCCGGGCTCGACACCGGGACGCAACTCGGCAAGAGGTACGCCATCGCGGGCGAAGACGATTTCGAGGTTCTCGTCACCAAACCCGGCGTGGGCAGTCTGGCGGACGGGCGCACGCCGCTGGAGATCAAGGCGGCAAAGGCGCTTCCGTCCAGCGACTGAGCCGCGGGCGCGGTCGGCTGCGGCCGCCGTCCTGCTGGATGCCCGGTCGGCCTGAATGCCGGCGTGCTACCGGTTCGAAGGGCGAGGTGCCAACGATGCGACAGCGCGGATGGTGTGGTCGACAACTGTCTGGACGAGGTTGTCGTGGGCACCCAGTATCCGGTCGAGGGCGGGATGGATGCGCGTCTGATCGTCGGGAAAATCCTCGGCCGCGGCGGCATGGAGCTGTCGGAGTTCGACAGGCGTAACAGGCTCGTGGGTCGTCAGCGTTGCCAATCCGACGATGGTGGTACCCACCAGTGCGATGGCGGCTGCCAGGTCTTCGTCGGCCAAGTCCAAGGGGCGGAGGATTTCGCTGAGCAGGACGAATGAGGGGAGCCAGGCGGCACGCCTGGTGGAGGCGAGGTAGGGCATCAGCTGAGGGTATGCCTGGGCGTGTTCGACGTTGACAAGCAGCCAGCGGCGCAGCTCCTCGTGCCACAACGCGCCTGCCGGCCGCTGATACAGCGCGGGTGCGGCGACCCGTTCCGCCACGGCATGCAGCAGTTCCTCGTGGCTGGAGAAATAGCGGTAGAGGGACATCGGCGTCGATCCCACCGCCGTGGCTATACGGCGAATGGTCAGATTCTCCGAGGGGGCCGCGTGGATCAGGGAAACGGCCGCGTCGAGGATCTGTTCACGTGACAGGCGCGGCGGACGGCCGCGCCCGCGCGAGGCGGACGCGGCCGTGGTGCTCATCTGGGTGCCTCCGTGGTCTGGATGACGGGGTTCGTCTGCCCCAGCGGTCGTCACCTGAACAGTGATACATGCATGGATGCATGATCTCAAGGTTCCGCATACTTGCCAATACGAGGACCGTGTCGGTTGCTTCCCCCGGGCGATTGAGAGTCCGGACCGTCGTGTCAGGGCATGACGCCGTTGCGTGATGATCACCAGGTCCGACGTCGAACGTGTGTCCGTCGGGGAGCGTTGCCGTCGCCTTGGTACCCGACGGCACGGTGGCGCTCAGGTGAAAGCGGCCGTCCGCGAGGCGTCATCGCGTGGAAATACGGCCGTGCACGGAGTCGAATTCCGCCTCGGCCCAGGTGAGTCCGCAGCCCGGGCGGGGGCGATGTCGAAGTGGCGGTACCCGGGGGAGTCCTCGCGCATCCGGATGCCGGCGGTGAAGCGGTGCGGAACGATACGACGGCTCCCTTGCTGTAGTGATTGAGGGATGCGTGTAGGACACCGTCGTCGTCGATTTCGCCCTAGTCCTCCCAGATCGTGGTGGCCCCGCGGTCGATCATGGCCAGCCACGACGGGTGGCTGTCCTGGAAGAGGAGTTCGTAGGCGACATCCAGGTGGCCTGTGTCGGCAAGCACGGGCAACAGGTATGGGGTGCTGAGGAAGCCGGTGCCAAGGTGGTTGCCGGCGGCCCGAACGAGCGCCACGAGCCGTTCGGCGATGCGGGGGCGGAGTTCGTCCGGCACCAATCCGAACGTGAGAGCGCGTACGTGGTTCGCTTGGGTATCGACCGTGAGCGTGCCGTCCGGGCGGATGAACTCCGCCCGCCAGGCAGCCAGCACCCGGGCGGCGAACTCGGTGTACTTTGCGGCGTCGTCGGTCTTGCCCAACACGTCTGCCGCACGGCTCAGCAGATGGGCGGACCAGTAGAGGTACGCGGTCGCGACCGGGCCGTGGTCCTGAAGGTAGAACGGCGTGTCGTCGCCCGCCGGGGCTCCGACCACTCGCCCCAGTGGAAGCCGCTGTCCCAGATGTAGGCCTCATGTGGCGCCGCGACCGGGCGCGCGGAAGCGCGTTCGTGGAACCGTTGCTCACGCGCGATCCGAGCGCCGTAATCGACCCAGCGCACCATGCAGTCGAATTGATCGGCCAGCACGCGGGTGTCCCCGTAAGCCAGGTACATCTGCCAGGGGACGATGACGGCGGCGCCGCCCCAACCCGCCGAGCCGTTGATGAAGGCATACGTGTCCTCGGGCCGCCGGCCGTGACCGGGCTCCGGCGCCCAGTTGGGGATACGGCCGTCAGGCCATTGGTCGGCGGCCAGGTCGCGAAGCCACTTGGCCGAGAACCCCGCCACGTCGTAGAGGAAAGTCGCGGCGGGGCGAAGATCTGCCAGTCGCCGGTGAATCCCGCCCGCTCGCGTTGGGGGCAGTCGGTGGGAACGTCGCACGCATTGCCGCGGAAGCTCCACACGGCCGCCTCGTGCAGCCGGATGACGCGCTCGTCGCTGGTCCGGAACCAGCAGGTGCGCCGCAAGACCGTGTGCACGACCACCGCGCTGATGTCCTCGGGGGAGAGCGGGGCCGGCAATCCTTCGACGCGCACGTAACGGAAGCCGTGGGTCGTGTGCCGGGGTTCGAAGACGTCGTCGGGCCGCCCGGCCGAAACGACCTTGTCCCGTTGGCCGGGCCCGAACGTGCCCTCCGGGTCCGCCGCGACCAAGTGGTCCATGGTCACATCGCCGTCCGGCCCCAGCGCCTCGCCGTGCGTGAGGGTGACTGCGGTGCCGCGCGGACCGAGTTCCGACAGCCGCACCCAGCCGTTGATGTTCTGGCCGAAGTCGACCACCTGCACTCCGGTGCGCGAAGCGGCGATCGTCACCGGACGGAGCATCTCGATGCGGCGGACCGGCGGTGCGGGACTGGTCGCGAGGCGGTCGAAGTCGGCATACAGACCAGCCCGCCGAACGGTGGTCTTCGACCAGGCGGTGTCGTCGAGGCCGGGCTCGGACCATCCGGGCATGGCCCGTCTGAAGTCGACGTGCTGGCCGTCCATCAGGTCGGCCGCGGTGATCTCCCCGACGCTGCTCCGCCATTCGGCATCCGTGCCCACGATGACGGCGGTGCCGTCCGCGAGGTCCGCGTGCAGCTCCACCAGCAGCCCGGTGCGGTCGCCGTAGCCGTCGGCCACCCTGTGGAACCCGAAGCGCCCCCGGAACCAACCGTCCGACAACACGGCGCCGATGGCGTTCGCACCCGGCTTCAGGAGGTCGGCGACGTCGTGGGTCTGGACGTGGAGGCGGCTGCGAGCGCGGTGAATTCCGGGGTCAGTTCGTCGTCGCCCACCCGGACGCCGTTGACGAACAGCTCGTAGATTCCGTGCGCCGTCGCATGCACCCGTGCGCGGACGGGCGCGCCGTCGAGGACGAACTCGCGGCGCAGCAGGTATGCGGGGCGGGATCCGGGCGCGGGAAGGCTTTCCTCGGCCGGTTCGATCCAGTCGGCCTCCCATGCCGCCGCCGCGGGGAACGGTGCTTCGTCGGGTGCCGTCGCATGGTCGTGGGCGGATTGGTTCACGAAGGCCCTCCGGAGGTCCTGCAGGAAAGCGTGCACCCTGGGCGGCCCCGTCCGAAGACCGGGGCACGAGGATGGGCGGGGGATCATCCAAGGAAATGAAACGTTTCATAGATGATTCTATGTACGCTCCCCGCAAAAATCGGCCACTGCCTACAGCGCGTGCGGGCGCGCCGGGGTGCGGCTGGAGGTGCGGACCACGAGTTCCGGTTGGAGCACGATCCGCTGGTGCGTGTGTGTCGCGGGGTCTCCGTGGGATTCGGCGAGGAGGAGTTCGGCGGCGGTGCGCCCGATGCGGGCTGCGGGTTGGCGCACGGAGGTGAGGGGTACGGCGGCTGCGGCGGCGAATTCGATGTCGTCGTAGCCGACCAGGGCGATGTCCTCGGGGGCGCGCACACCTGCGGCGAACAGCGCTTGCAGCACGCCGAGGGCGAGGAGGTCGTTGGCGCAGAATGCGGCGCTCGGGCGCGGCGACATGCCGAGCAGCCGGGCTCCGGCGTCGCATCCGGCGGACACGTCCAGACGTTCCGCCTCGACGGTCACCAGGGCGTCGTCCGGCAGCCCCGCTTCTCGGGCCGCGTCGCGTGCGCCGGTGAACCGGTCGCGGACCTGGGGGAGGTCGCCGGGGCCGCCGACGAAGGCGATGTGTCGGTGTCCACGGTCGACGAGGTGGCGTACGGCGAGGGTTCCGCCAAGCACGTCGTCGACGGAGACGGAGCACCCCTCGCCGGCTGGGAGGGCGCGGTCGACGAGGACGAAGGGGAGGCCCTGGCTGCGGAGCGTCTCGACGGTGCGGCTGCCGGCGTCGGCGGGAGTGACGAGGACGCCGCGCACCCGGTGCTCGGCGAAGAGCGCCAGATACTCCGATTCCTCGGAGGCGCTTCCGGCGCTGTTGCAGACCATGACGCCGAGGTCCGCTTCCCGTAGGGCGCGTTCGGCGCCTTTGGCGGCCTCGGCGAAGAACGGGTTCGCGAGGTCCAGGACCAGCATGGCGACGATACGGCTCTGCCCGGCGCGGAGCTGCCGGGCGGACTCGCTGCGCACGTAGCCCAGCTGCTCGATCGCCGCGCGGACCCGGATGAGGGTCTCCTCCGTGACCAGGGCGGGGTTGTTGATGACGTTCGAGACGGTCCCGACCGACACGCCCGCCTGTCGGGCAACGTCCTTGATCCCCACCCTGCCGGTCATGCGCTTCGGCCTCCGTCGTCGTTCCTGCGGTCCGCAGGCCCATGTTAAGTGCCGGGATTGAAACGTGGTGGATGACCGCGGTGGAGGTCACACCGCGCAGTTCGTTGACAGGGGGCAACGTCAAAGATAGCTTGAGTTTGTCAGCTTGAAACGTTTCATACAGCGGGGAGTCACGATGGCCGGCAAGGACGCGGTGCGGGCCGCGCTGGAGGCTCAGCAGATAGAGACGCCCTCGTGGGCCTACGGGAACTCCGGGACGCGCTTCAAGGTGTTCGCGCAGCAGGGCGTCCCGCGCGACCCGTTCAGGCCGCGGAACGCTCCGGCGACCCGCAGTTGGCCGAGGCGGTCGGCGCGGTGGTTCCCCGCGTCTACGAACTGACCGAGTTCCTGGTCGACGTCCTGGGCGTCACCGACGTCGGGGCGTACTTCCCGCACCGCGTCGCCTACCACCCCACCTGCCACTCGCTGCGGCTGCTCCGCCTCGGCGACCGGCCGACCACGCTCCTCGCCCAGGTCCGCGGGATCGACCTCGTCGAACTGCCCGGCGCCGACGAATGCTGCGGCTTCGGCGGCACGTTCGCGGTCAAGAACCCCGACGTCTCGGCCGCCATGGGCGCCGACAAGATCCGCAACGCCGAGTCCACCGAAGCCGAAGTGCTGTGCGCCGCCGACAACTCCTGCCTCATGCACCTCGGCGGCATGGCCGGCCGCCGCGGATCGCCCCTGCGCACGCTGCACATCGCCGAGATCCTGGCCGCGACCGAGGCGGAGGCAGCCCGATGAGCGCCGTCCCGCTCGGCATGCCGGCGTTCCCCGCGGCGGCCCGCGACGCCACCCGCAACCCGACGCTGCGCCGCAACCTGCGGCACGCCACCCACACCATCCGCAGCCGCCGGGCCGCGGCCGTCGCCGAACTCGACGACTGGGCCGAACTGCGGGCCGCCGGTGCGGCCATCAAGGACCACACCCTCCGGCACCTGGACCGCTACCTCGAACAGGCCGAAGCCGCCGTGCAGGCGGCGGGCGGCCACGTGCACTGGGCCGCCGACGCCGCGGAAGCGAACCGCATCGTCACCGAACTCGTGCACGCGACCGGCGAGACCGAGGTCGTCAAGGTCAAGTCGATGGCAACACAGGAGATCGGGCTCAACGAAGCCCTGGCCGAGGCCGGGATCACCGCCTACGAGACGGACCTCGCCGAACTGATCGTGCAGCTCGGCGACGACCGCCCCTCGCACATCCTCGTCCCGGCGATCCACCGCAACCGCGGCGAGATCCGCGACATCTTCGCCGCGACGATGGGGGAGTGGGGCGTCCCGGCACCGGACGGCATGACCGACGAACCCCGCGAACTCGCCGAAGCGGCCCGGCTGCACCTGCGCGAGAAGTTCCTGCGCGCGAAGGTCGCCGTGTCCGGCGCGAACTTCCTGGTCGCCGAGACCGGGACGCTGGTCGTGGTCGAGTCCGAAGGCAACGGCCGCATGTGCCTGACCCTCCCGGAGACGCTGATCTCCGTCGTCGGCATCGAGAAGGTCGTCCCCACCTGGCGCGACCTCGAGGTGTTCCTGCAACTCCTGCCCCGGTCGTCGACCGCCGAGCGGATGAACCCCTACACGTCGACCTGGACCGGCACCACCGACGGCGACGGGCCGCGCGAATTCCACCTGGTGCTGCTCGACAACGGCCGCACCGGCGTCCTCGCCGACGAGGTCGGACGCCAGACCCTGCGCTGCATCCGCTGCTCGGCCTGCCTCAACGTGTGCCCGGTCTACGAGCGGGCCGGCGGCCACGCCTACGGCTCGGTCTACCCCGGCCCGATCGGCGCGATCCTCACCCCGCAACTGCGCGGCACGACCAGCGAGATCGACGCGTCGCTGCCGTACGCGTCGTCGCTGTGCGGCGCCTGCTACGAGGTCTGCCCCGTCGCCATCGACATCCCCGAAGTGCTCGTCCACCTGCGGGAGAAGGTCACCGCGCAACCCGGACACGTCATCGAACGCGGCGTGTTGGCCGCCGCCGGGTGGCTCATGCGCGACCCGAAGCGCTACACCGCCCTGCAACGCGCGGCCGCGCGGACCCGAGCGCTGCACCCGCGAAGGCTCCCGTTGCCGGGCTGGGGGAAGGCCTGGAGTGCCACCAGGGACCTCCCCGAGGTCCCCGCGGAATCCTTCCGGTCGTGGTGGCAGCGGCGGGAAACGTCAGGAGAGAAGAAGTGACGGACTCACGCAGCGTCGTCCTCGCGCGCATCCGCGCGGCGCTCGGCGGACCTGCGGCGTTGCCGGTGCCCGACGAGGCGATCGCCCGGGCGTACCGGGAGAGCCACGTCGAGGGCGATCTGGTGGCCCTGCTGGCCGAGAACCTGACCGACTACCGGGCACATGTGCACCGCAGTCCCGAGTCGGACGTTGCCGGCTTGTGCGGCCGCCTGCTCGCGGCCCGCGGCACGCGGACCGTTGCCGTGCCCGCGGACCTTCCCGGTGCGTGGATTCCGCGGAATCGGGACCTCCGTCTCGTCCGCGACGACGGGTCCTTCACCGCGGCCGAACTCGACCGCATCGACAGCGTCATTACCGGGTGCGCGGTCGCCGTCGCGGAAACCGGCACCCTCGTCCTGGACGCCGGACCCGGCCAAGGCCGACGCATACTCACCCTCGTACCCGACCACCACATCTGCGTCGTGCGCACCGCCGACCAGATCGTGGCGTCCGTCCCCCAGGTGCTGCGGCGCCTCGACCCGCGACGGCCGCAGACCTGGATCTCCGGACCGTCCGCCACCAGCGACATCGAACTCGACCGCGTCGAAGGCGTGCACGGCCCCCGGACCCTCGACGTCGTGCTCGTCGCCGAAGACTGACGCGCAGCGATCGGAATCAGCATCACTCCGCCGGCGCCCCGTTTGTCCTGCCCATTCAGGCGACGCAAGTGCGGGCGCCGGTTGTGTCGCTGGCCGCGGGAAACTCGGAGAGGCGGCAGGACGCCAGCCGGATCCACGGCCGACGTCGTCGGCTAGCTGTACTGCCCTGTGAGGTTGGTGGCGGGTGGTTTGCCGCGTGTGCGGGCGCGTCCGCGGTGGTGATCGTAGGCGTGCAGCCAGGGGCTGAACGCTGCTTGGCGTTCGGCCTCGCTGCGGTAGGTCGTCGCGTAGGCCCATTCGTCGAGCAGGGTGCGGTTGAAGCGTTCGACCTTGCCGTTGGTCCGGCGAAGCGGCCATACGTCCTCGACGACGCACTTCGCCAGGCGCAGCCAGCCGGTCTCGGACAAGGCTGCATTACGGTCGGCATGAGGGCCGTCTGATCGTTCCGTGTAGACGTTGCAATCCACACCGAACCCGACAGGCCCTCGACCGTGGGATCTGTCACCAACCTCAATGGGCAGTACCGCTGGCCGGATCGGCGTAACAAAATATCGCTGCGTCCATTGTCATGCGGCGTGCCGACCCTTCATTTGTGGGATCTATCCACGGGCGGGCACGTCGGCTTACCCCTCGTGTTCCCTTCGCCGCCTTTTGCGCTGGCATTGACTGCGGACGGGTGCCTCATGGACGCCTGCGCCGGTGAACTCGCAGTCCGGCTGTGCCTGTGAGCCGTAGCCGCGCCGGACCGCGCGGCGACGTGCGCCGCCGCCACACGCAGGCCCAGACCGAGGCTGAGAGGCATGACCATCGTTTGATGTGATGTAGGGGGCGTGGGGCCTGGGGGGCAGTGGGCGTTGACGGGGTCGTACGCGGATCGCGAGAGCAGCGACGAGGATTGGTCGAGGTACGCCCGGGGGGATATGCCGAGGTCTAGAGCTGTGCGAGGAACGCGTTGCTGCGGGCCTGGCGGGTGTATCCGGCGGTATCGCGGACGCAGTCCGGGCACCAGTGTCCGGCTGTGAGGATCAGCTTCGGACTGCCTTGGAAGGTATGCCCGTCGGCGCATTGCCAGGGCAGCGGCGTGGAGATGTCGCCGGATTCGAACGCGTCGGCGAGCAGGTGCCCGCCACGGAAATCCGCCGCGCCTCGCAGGTCGGCGGGGGTCCAGCCCTCGGGGTCCTTGCCTTCGTCGTAGCCGTGGTCGAGGAATGCGGGGGTGCGGTCGGGTTCGGGGGCGGCGAAGGTGGACCAGTCGCCGATCGCTTCCCACTCTGCTCGGGAGCCGAAGTAGGCGGCGATCTTCTCTTCGTCGTTGTCGCGGATGAACGCCATCGTGCCGCGCGGCTTGCGGGTGAGTGGCTTCATCACCGCGTGCTTGACCAGCCAGCCGGGGACCTTGCCCGCGCGCTTGAGGCCGGGGTTGGCGTCTACCGCCCGACGGAGCGCCGTCTCGAAGGTGTCGGCGCGGAAAGGGACGAGCTGTTCGAGGCGGTCGGAGTCGGTGTACCACTGGCCGTGGAAGTTGCGGGTGGCGAACCAGTTCCGGTTGTACCAACGGCGGACGTCCGACACCCCGAGAGCGCCCGCGATGCTCGTCTGGAGCTGCCAGTTGGTCAACCGCCAGTCTTCTCCGCCGCCGATGTTGTAGACGCCGCCCCAGAACTCCTCCGGAGTTTCGCCCTCGCAGATGTTGGCCATGAGCCGAGCGGAGTCCTCGGCCGATGCCCACTCCATGACACCCGCGAACGGGGAGTGCGTCATGATCGGGTCGCGGATCTCCAGCATGCCGGGGTGGAAGATCCCCGTCTGCCGCAGCCATGCCCAGCGCGGGAGGCCGGAGTCGACCAGGAGGCGCTCGGCGACGATCTTGGTCTGCCCGTACTCGTCGAAGCGAGACACCCGCAGCGGGTCGCCCACCCGCCCCCAGTGGTGCGGCGGATTGCGGTCTCCCGTCTCGGCGACGGAGCCCACCATCACCACGCCGATGGATGCCGGGTCCGGCTGGGCTCGTACCGCGTCGATGATGTTGCGGGCGCTGCCGATATTGACCTCACGCGCAAGGTCGGGATGGTCGTCCGCGAACGGCGAGACGACGGCGGCGACGTGCAGGACGTAGTCGGCGCGCGAGACGCAGGACTCCACGGTGGGGTAGTCGGTGAGGTCGCCGTAGACCACTTCCAGGTTGGCCATGCCGGCGAACTCGGCGAGGACCGGGTGGTCGCGCTCGCGGGGGAGAACGAGGGCGACCACCCGGAACCGGTCGGCACGGTCCGCGAACTCGCGCAGGATGCACCGACCCCAGTTGCCGGTCGCACCGGTAAGGAACACCCGCGTACTCATCCTGCCTACCACCCTCATATTTGTGTTGAATCGTTTCAGGTAGATGCTACGTCAAGTCGGCGCCTAAGCCCAGTCGCCCGAGTGATCGAACCCGCCGCCGCAGCGTCGGCATGGCGCTGCGGCGGCGGGGGCTTCGATAGCGCGGAGCCAGGGCCGCGCGACGGAGAACGCAGAATTCAGGCCTGCGGCTTGCCGTCCAGGCCGAGGATGGCGTTGGCCGGCAGCACGCTGTGCTTGAGGTTCTCGTCGACCGGGCCGTTGAACGGCGGGTACTTCGGGCCGCCCGCGTTGCGGCGGTAGACGCTCGTCGAGTGCTCCGGGTTCTTGTCGAACTCGGGGATGACGTGCTCGCCGAACAGCTCGATCTGCTCGTGGTACTCGTCGTGCGTCAGGTTCGCGCTGAGGCCGAACACCAGCTGGTCGCAGCCGACTTCCTGGTACTGCGCGACCTGCTCGCAGACCTCTTCCGGGGTGCCGCAGAGCAGGAAGCCGCCCGCGATGAGCTGGTCGAGCAGCTCGTCGCCGC
>NZ_BAABHS010000042.1:0-67198 GCF_039542225.1 Yinghuangia aomiensis
CCGATGATCCACACGTGCTCCGAAGCCATGCGGAGATTCCTTTCTGCGGGGTGGCGGAGGCTCAGGAGCGCGGGGCGAAGGCGTAGGCGACGGCTTCGACGCCGTTGTCGTCGGTGCCCGCGACGTACGTGGTCAGCCGCACCGGCATGCCCAGCGTGATGTGCTCCGGGTCCGGGTCGACGCCGACGATGTTGCTCTGCACGGTCTCGCCTTCGTCGAGCCGCACGATCGCGGAGACGAAGGGGACCGGGATGCCCGGCGCGGCGCGGTGCACGATCGTGAACGCGACGACCGCGCCGTCGGTGCCCAGCTCGCGCGCGGTGAAGTCGGTGCCGCCGCAGGACGCGCAGGCGTTGCGGCGGGCGAGGTAGTCGGCGCCGCAGGCCGCGCAGACCACGGCCTTCAACCGGGGCTCGGGCTCCAGCAGCAAGTGGTCGACGACGGGAATGCGCGAGGCCATGCGGCTCCTTAGGCGAGTCGGGATTATGCCGTTGGCAGCGGGCATCGGTTGGCCGGAGAGATGGAGGTACGACCGTCGACCCGCTTGTGCGCCTCCTGGGAGGCGCACGTTGAGGCCCTCCGGTCAGCGCAGTCCCGTGTAGTCGACGTTGCCGACCGTCAGAGAGGCTTGGAACCCGCCATCCAGATTGATGTTCGCTCCGTTGATGTAGCAGGAGGCATCCGCGCCGAGGAAGGCGAGGCCGAGTGCTACGTCGCGCCCGGTGGCGAGCCGGCCATTGCCCTGGGCGATGTTCCAGTCGATGACCTTGTCGCTCATCGTCTTCCGGAAGTCCGGAAGCAGTGGCGTGTCGATAGGGGAAGGGCAAATGCTATTGATACGAAGACCGTTGGCGGCGGCAGTCCTGGCGTAGTGCATGGTGTAGACCTGCACGAGTTCCTTGGCGTAGACGTACGCGTCCTGCACCCCGCGTGCGGTCAGCTCCGCGAGGGCGTCCTCCCAGTCGGACAGGGAGATCAGAGCCTGGTGCTCGTCGAGACGGTGTGCCCACGCGTATCCGGCAATCGAAGCGGTGTTGACGATTGCGCCGCCCCGGCGGAGCGTGCCGTTCTCGACGAGCCGTTCGGTGAGGTGGCGCAACCCCAAGTAGTTGACGCAGAAGACGACAGGGGCGGGCAGTGTGCCCGCCACACCTGCATTGTTGAACAGTACGTCGACCGGCCCGTCACTGCCTATCGCAGCTACCGCCGCATCCACCGATGCCCTGTCGTTCAGGTCGGTGCGAACGAACTTGTGGGCGGTGCCGGTCGGTTGATTGATGTCAAGGATCGTAATCTGTGCCGCGCCCAGCTCGTCCAGCAGTTCGACCAGCGCGGCGCCCACTCCCGAATGCCCGCCGGTGACGACGACGGTCTTGCCGTGGTAGCTGTAGGGATTGCTCATTCATGCCCTCCGGTGGGTTGGTCCGCTTGAGGGGGAGCGGTTGTGCGGTGGCTCAGTGTCCGGCGCCCTCTGGGTTTGTGTCGGGAACGCCCGGTGCGAGCCCCTCGCTCGCGGCCCCCTTCGCCCACGCCTCACCGAAGCGCTCCAGCAGGCTCCCCAATGTCGCCCGGTCTTCGGCTGGCCAGTCCTTGATGGCCCAGGCGATGTCCCGGCGGCCAACGGCCTGGGCGCGCTCGCAGGCGGCAAAGCCGATCTCGGTAAGGGTGAGGAGCGCGATCCGCCGGTGGGACGGATGCACCGTGCGGGTAAGGAAACCATCCTCTTCCAGCGGAGCTACCTGGCGGCTGGCTGTGGACTGGTTGACTCCGAGGTGTCGGGCGAGATCCGTGACCGACAACGGGCCCGTGCGTCTCAGGAGCATGAGGATCGCGAGCCCCGAGTCGTGGGTGTCGATCTCGGCCAGCCGTCGCAGCCGCCGCCGTGAGGCGGGCAGCCGGCTCATCGCCGTGATCTGGCCGATGAAGGCCTCGATGCGCCGCACAGCCGGGTCCTCCGCCAAGTTGCTTGCCACGCCCACAGTCATACATGCATTGATGCATAACTTCAACCAAGATGTTGTGAGGTGGGCGAGGGGCGTTCAGGGTGCATATTTTGCGGATGGCATACAAAAAAATGGCCGTCTCCCTTGATGGCATGCATTGATGCATGTATGTCTGTGCAGTGAAGGTCCCGACACCACCGCTGTTGCCTGGGGCGGCGCGCGCGGTTTCGGCAGCCAGGACGTGAGGAGACCCCTATGGCCACGGATACGACCACCGATGTGCAGCGCCTGAACGACGTGCTCCGGCCGGCGGCGCCGCCCCGGGTGATGCAAGACCTCTACACCGAGGACCAGCACGAGCGGATGCTCGGCGTGATCCGGGACCGCGGCCCGTGGCCGACGATCGGCGCCCACCACTTCGACACCGTCGAGGAGCTGGTCGCGACCTCCAACGGCGGCAGTGCCGAACGGGTCGACTTCACGCTCGACGACATCGCCTCGGCGCACTTCCGGGGCTTCTTCGCGGAGAACTCGGTCGTCTACTACCCGGAAATCCACGACTGCTTCTACAACGAGCGGTTCCTGGGCCTGGCGAAGGACTACTGGGGCGGCGCCGCGTACGCGCGGCCGACGATGATGCTGTTCAACTTCTGCGGCCCGCACCGGAGCGGGTTGAACTCGCACATCGACGCGGTCACGTTCCGCGGGATCCGCATCGAGAACTCGCCGGTGTGGCTGCAGAACGTGATGGGCCGGTCGGGCCTGTTCACCGAGCACCTGGTGAAGATGGCGCAGGTCATCACGTGGTGGTATTTGGGGGAGAACGGCACCTTCACGTACTGGCCCGACGGCCCGCTCGGCGACCCGCAGCGCCTCGAACACCCCCTGTGGAACAAAGGGGTCGTCGTGCAGAACGAGGCGATGTTCCATCGCGGCGACCCGGTCGGCCGTCCGGACGAGCGCGACGTCCCCGGTCTGAAGCACCGGTCGCTGATCGGCTACGACGCGGAGCACGGCGACTGGTCGGTCACCACGGACGGCGAGGTGATCCGCCGCTACCGTCCGGACGAGATGCGGCTCCTCGTGCACTGGAACGCCGAGGTCTACAGCGACCTCGACGAGGTCAAGAAGAACATGGACCACTCCGACGACCTCACCCACGACATCGTCTTCGACCGCCTGCTGGCCGACATGCGCGCCCGCGGGGTCAAGGTCGCGGAACCGTCGGACCCGCTGCACGACCAGGACTTCATCCGCGCGCTGATCGCCGCCTACTCGATCACCCCCGCCAAGGACTGGGCCCGCCCCGCCGCCTGACCTCGGCATCAGGCCGGAGCGACCCCTCCGTTCACGACGACCAGGAGTGCCCCATGAGTGTCCACGACCACCTTGCGGCCCATCAGCTTGTCCACCGCTGGTGGTTCAACTACGACGAAGGCCACCTCGACGTACTCGCCGGCCTGCTCGCCGACGACTGCCACCTCAGCTCCCGCACCGAGACCGGACAACATCCGCACGAGGAGTTCATTCGCTCCGACAGCCGCGGCCCCGAAGCGGCCATGGCCTGGACTCGCGAGCATCGCCGGCACAGCCCGTACCCCTTGCGCCACCATGCCGCGAACATTCACGTCACCGCCGAGCGGGAGGGGGAACTCGACCTGGAGTCCTACCTCTTCGTCACCCAGATCGTCGACCGCAGGCCGAGCACCCTGTCCAGCGGCATTGTCCGTTTCACCCTCGTGCAGGCCGAACCCGGGTATCTGATTCGCCGCAAGGAAGTCATCCTCGACTCGATCGAGTCGGCGCCCTTCCATCAGGTCGACTTCGTCGCGGAGCGTCAAAAGGACTGGTGACGTCGACGGACGTCGTCCTCGCGCGGCGTTGCGCCGCGAGACCTGAGGTTGCGGTGTGGCGCGTCCGGGCTTGATTGCCGGGCGCGCCGCACTGTGTTGTATCGACCCTCGCCGGCGGCAATGCACTCGGAGGCCACGCTCCCACGGCCTTGAATCATGCACCAATGCATGACACTCTGATGTTCCCGCTCCCGCCGATCCGTGCAGGGCAGCATGGGCCCATTTTTTTGGCCGCGCGTCGATTGCCGCGGCCGTACCCCGAATTCAGCGTCAAGGAGACCCGTATGGGCAGCAAGCGTTTGGACGGTAAGCGCGTTGTGGTCACAGGTGCGAGCCGCGGCATCGGGGCCGCCGTCGCACGGCGCGCCGCCGCCGAAGGCGCCGACGTGGCGATCGTCGCCCGCACCGTGAACGCGGCTGACGCCTATCTCCCCGGGACACTCGGCGAAACGGCGGACCAACTGCGTCAATTCGGCGGACGAGTGGCGGTGATCCAGGCGGATCTGGCGGACGAGAACGACCGGGACCGCGTCATCGCCGAGGCCGAGGCCGGGCTCGGCGGTTCGATCGACGTCCTGGTCAACAACGCCGCGGTGGCCCTGTACGGCACCGTGGCCGACTATGCGTTCAAGCGCATGCGCCTGATGTACGAACTTAACTGCGTCGCCCCGCTGCACCTCGCCCAGGCCGTGATCCCTGCCATGACGGAGCGCGGCGAAGGCTGGATCGTCAACGTGTCCAGCGGCACCGCCCGGCACTGGCAGGGACCGCCGTTCCAACTCGGCGGCACCGGCACCGGCACCACCGTGTACGGCGCATCCAAAGCAGCCCTGAACCGCGTCAGCAACGGACTCGCCGCCGAACTCCACGGCAACGGCATCCGCGTCAACACGGTCGAACCACGCGCGGCCGTGATGAGCGAAGGAGCCCGGGACCTGGTCGGTGACATCGTCCGCCCCGACCAGATCGAATCCATGGAGGAGATGGTCGAGGCGATACTCGCCCTGTGCGACTGCCCGGCCGACCACACCGGACGCACCCACATCAGTCTGGACCTGATCAGCGAACTCGGACTCGACGTCCGCAGCCTCGACGGCGCCCCGATGTAGGCAGGACTGCCTGCGGATCGCCTTTCAGGTGCCCAAATGGCGCCAATCTGAAGCGTTACCGCTGGGTGATCGTGGACATCCCGTCCACGCAGGCGGCCGCCCTAGCTGAGAGCTATCGGGCGTCGCTCGGCGATCACCTCGCCGCATCAGCTCGTGCGCACGCTGCTTTTGGCACGCACGTCCAGGCTGCGGTCCGCGCGGAGGAGCGCACGTTGGTTCGTTGGCACCGCTCGGATACAGGCGAAGCCGACCGCTCGCGTACTCGGTTCCTGAGCTGACAGAACCTCCGGTGGTCCGGCCACTTCCGCCGACCACCGCACCAATGTAACCGGAGAATCCGCATGTTCGAACTACAGCACAAGACCGCCCTGGTCACCGGCGCCGGACAGGGTGTGGGTGCAGGCATAGCAGGGCTCCTTGCCGAGCAAGGCGCCTTGGTGGCAGTGAATGACGTGGACGCCGAACGGGCAGAAGCCACTGCGGCAAAGATCCGCGATGCCGGCTACCTGGCCAAGGCGTTGCCGTTCGACGTGACCGACTACGAACAAGTGACCGCCGCAGTTGCCGCGTTCGCGCGGAAGGCGTCCCCGTTCGACGTCCTCGTGAACAACGCAGGCAATGCCGGGAGCGGAGCGTTCCGGCCGAAGCCGTTTCGTGCGAGCGAGCCGGAGGAATGGCGCCGGTTCACCGACGTCAACCTGTTCGGCGTCATGAACTGCGCCAAGGCGGTCATCGAAGGGATGAGCAGCCGGGGCCATGGTCGCATCATCACCATCGCTTCCGGTTCCGGCGTCGTGGGCCAGGCGATCGGGGTGTCTCTCTATGCCGCGGCCAAGGGGGGCGCCATTGCCTTCATGCGCCACCTCGCCCTGGAGATGGCGAGTGAAGGCATTACGGCCAACACGATCGCCCTCGGCATGATCGATCCGGCCACAAGCGGTCGCGTGGCAAACCACACGAAGAAGCTCGCCGCCCGCATCCCTGTAGGCCGGACCGGCGCACCCGAGGACGCCGGGGCGCTGTGCGCATTTCTGGCCTCGGACCAGGCGTCGTGGATCACGGGTCAGACGATCCACCTCAACGGTGGCTCCTACACGTCGTAGAGCGAAGACAGCGGACAGCGAGAGGAAGGCCAGCCGTGACGGAGACGGTCGTTCACCAAATCCACGACCGGACAATGGTCATCAAGCTGCAGCGCGAACACAAACGCAACGCCGTCGATCAAGAGCTCAGCGAAGGCATCGAGGCTGGCCTGGACAAGCTCGAGCGGGATCCGGATGTATGGTGCGGCATCGTCACCGGCACAAGTTCGGTCTTCTCCGCAGGCACCGACCTGGCTGCCGGCTATTCGCCGAGGACCGATCGTGGTGGTGAGTACGGCTTGATCCGCCGACCGCGCACCAAGCCTCTGATCGCCGCGGTCGAGGGCCATGCCGTCGGCGGCGGCTTCGAAATCGTTCTGGCTTGCGACTTGGTTGTTGCGTCGCGCAGCGCCACGTTCGGTTTGCCCGAGGTGCGGCGCGGAGTTGTGGCCAACTGTGGTGCCCTCTTCCGCGGGCCCCGTGCCTTGCCGCTCAACTTCGCCCGCGAAATGCTGCTGACTGCCGACCCGGTCGGTGCGGCCCGCCTCCATGACGTCGGTTTCGTGAACCGGCTCACGGAGCCGGGTGAGGCCCTCGTCGGCGCACTGGAGCTCGCCGCTCGCATATGCCTGAACTCGCCCACGGCTGTGGCACAGACGCGGCGAGCCATTGAATTGGCGACCACGTCCCACGACGCCGTCGGCTGGATCGCCACCGAGGTGGGGCATCATGCCGTGCTCGCTTCCGGTGATGCACAGGAAGGGCGAACTGCCTTTCTGGAGAAGCGTCCTCCGCGATGGCGTGGCAAGCCAGAACACTGAGTTGCGCACCAAGCCAGCGAATGGGCGGCCACAACGAGAGCCGACAGTGACCATGACCAGAACACATGCCGAGGGAGATGTCGACGAAATCCAGCGCGGTCTCGAACTCCTGCTGAGAGTCAGGGCAAACCGCCGAGGGCACGCTGTATTTGCCCAAGCCGCAGGTGTGTCCGTCAGCCAGTCATCGTTTGAGGTGCTGTCCCTGCTGTCGCGCACGGGTCCGCTTCCGATGGGCAAGATCGCACAGCAGACCGGAACGGACCGGACGGCGACCACACGGACCGTTGATCGGCTCTTCCGCGTCGGGTTTGTCCGGCGCTTGGCTGACGCAGGCGACCGGCGCCGCGTTCTCCTCGCCATGACCTGGCGCGGTGTGGAGGCGCATCGCAAGATCGCCACGCTGAGGGAGCAGCATATCGTCCACGTGCTGCGCGGTTGGGATGCCGTGGACGTGGAAGCGTTCGCCGGGCTCTTGGCCAGGTTCGTCGAAGACGCCGCGGTGCACGAGTTGGAGACCGCGGGCTCCGCGTAGTGACGCATTTGTGCGGTCGGTTCGCATCACTGCACGTCAGCTGCGCGGGAGACCCTGCATCTGAGGGGACGGGGGACGCCTCCCCAGCGTTGAAGCCGCAGTCGACCGAAGGCCTCGCCGACTTTCGCGTCCACGTGATTTTCCGAAGTCCATGGAGTGCGCAAGCACCAGGTGGCCTTCCAGTCGCGCGCATCCGTTCGCCAAATCGACGTAGTGCCAAGGATGGCTGAAGTAGGGCAGGGCGTCGGACCAGCCGCCCCCGGGCATCGTGGCCGGACCGTGCGGTGGCAGCCGCGCTGGCCCGGGTGCTGCCGAAGGCGCTGCGCGCGCATCGGATCGTCACCCCGGCGACGCTGCTGCGGTGGCACCGACGGCTGGTCGCGGTGCGATGGCGGCAACTGCGTCCGCCGGGCCGACCACCGCTCCCCGACGAGGTGGCCCGGGCTGATCGTGCGGCTCTCGACCGAGAACCGCACCGGGGGCGTGGTCCGGATCCAGGGCGAACTGCGGCGCCTGGGCCACCGCGTGGCCGCGTCCACGATCCGGATGATCCTGCGCGTACGCCGGCTCCCACCGCCCGGCCGACGCGACGACTCGTGGTGCACATTCCTGCGCGTCCAGGCCGATGCGCTGCCGGCGATCGACTTCCTCCACGTCGACACGGTGACGCTGAAGCGGCTGTACGCGGCGTTTGTTATCGCACGGGGCACCCTGCGGGTGCGGCTGCTCGGCGTTACTGCACACCCGACCGGCTCCTGGGCCGTCCAGGTCGCCCGCGACCTGCCGCGCCGACCTCGAGGACGCCGGGCACCGGTTCGCGTACCTGATCCGGGACCGGATCGCGCACTTCGACATAGCCGACACGACCGACTCGGCGGAACCCTCCACGAATACCGACATGCCGCGTGACCTGAATGGATGCATATTCGGCACCCACAGCAGACGCGTGCCGACCGTCTGAGGCGCCTGGGCGTGCAGCGATGCCAAGGCCGGGGCCGACGCGGGGCTCAGCCGATGGATAGCGGATCGGCGAGCACGCGGGACAGGATCGTTCCGGCGGCGCCGCGGACGGCGCTTTCCTCGGCCAGCGCCGACGGCAGCAGGGCCGGGACGCGCGCGCGGAGTCTGCCACCCCCGCGCGTGACCGCCGCTTCGATGGGAGGGATGAGCCAGGGGCCGAGGCGGGCGTGCAGGCCGCCGAGGACCACGGTGTCCGGGTCCAGGAGGTTCACGGCCCCGACGAGGGCGATGGCCAGTCCGCGACCGGCGGCGTTGATCGCCCGATGAGCGTTGCCGTCGCCCTCGTCGAGGCGACGGACCAACTCGGTAAGACGGGACTCGGAGCTTTCCTCGCCGTCGTCGATGCCGCCCGCGCGCAGGACGGCGTCGAGTCCGGCGACCTGTTCGAGGCAGCCGACGCCACCGCACGGGCAGGCGGCCCCGCCGGGGTCGACCACCACGTGACCGAGTTCGCCGGCTGCTCCGTGGGCGCCGCGGAACAGCTCACCGCCGACCACGATTCCGGCGCCGATTCCGGTCTCCCCGGACAGGTACAGGTAGCTGCCAGCGCCGCGTCCCGCGCCGTACCACAGTTCGCCCAGGGCGGCGAGGTTCGCCTCGTTGTCCACCTCGACGCCGTGGGCTTGCGCGGGCAAGGCCTCGGTGAGCATGGCCGCCGCCGGAACCGCCTCCCAGCCGAGGTTGGGAGCGTTGACCCGGCCCTCCACGAAGACGCCCGGCAGCGCGACTGCCGTGCCTGCCACGGTCAGTCCATCGTCGCCGGCCCGCGCGGTGACCCTGCGTGCCAGGGCGGCCAGCGCGTCGACAGTGACCTGGGCGTCGCGGCCGCGGTTGTCGACCCTTACGTGCTCGCGCTGCCGCACCGCCCCGGTCAGGTCGAGCACGCAGGCGGCGAGATAGTGGCCGTTGACCTCCAGTCCCAGGCCGGCGACCGGCCCGGGGGCGAGGGACAGCGGGGCCCCGGGGCGCCCGCGGCCCCCCTCGCGGACCGGCCCGGCGCTGGCGACCAGCCGCAGCGTCTCCAGGCTGGATACCAGGTTGGCGACGGTGGTCTTGGTCAGTCCGGTCAGGTCGGACAGGCGGGCGCGTGTCACCGGCTGATGGCGAGCGATCTGTTCGAGGACCAGGGCGAGGTTGAGGCCGCGCATGGTCTCGGCGTGGGTCGGGCGGGCAGGCACGGTCATGCCGTGATCCTTTCATCGCACCGCAACCGCCCGGTCGGCGAGCCATTGACAGGCGGCCGCGGTGCCGCTTGACTATATTTAGTCTATCGGATGGACTTATTTCTGTGGAGGCGCCATGACCACCCTGACCCCCGTGCCCGACGACCGGTTCACCTTCGGACTGTGGACGGTCGGGTGGCAGGCGCGCGACCCGTTCGGGGACGCCACCCGGGCGCCGCTGGACCCGGTGGAGGCCGTGCACAGGCTGGCGGAACTGGGCGCGTACGGCGTGACCTTCCACGACGACGACCTGATCCCGTTCGGCGCCGACGACCGCGACCGCGCCAAGCGCATCGCCGCGTTCCGCGCCGCCCTCGACGCCACCGGGCTGGCGGTGCCGATGGCGACGACGAACCTGTTCACCCACCCGGTGTTCAAGGACGGCGCGTTCACCGCCAACGACCGCGGCGTGCGTCGCTTCGCGCTGCGCAAGGTGATGCGCAACATCGACCTGGCCGCCGAACTCGGTGCGGGGACATATGTGTTCTGGGGCGGCCGAGAAGGCGCCGAGTCGGACGCGGCCAAGGACGGGCGGGTCGCGCTGGACCGCTTCAAGGAGGCCCTGGACACACTGTGCGAGTACGTTCGCGACCAGGATTACGGCATGAGGTTTGCGCTCGAACCCAAGCCGAACGAGCCGCGCGGGGACATCTTCCTGCCCACGATCGGCCACGCCCTCGGTTTCATCGAGCGCCTTGAGCACCCGGAGATGGTCGGCCTCAACCCCGAGGTCGGTCACGAGCAGATGGCCGGGCTCAACATGGTGCACGGTGTCGCGCAGGCGCTGTGGGCGGGCAAGCTGTTCCACATCGACCTCAATGGCCAGCACGGCCCGAAGTACGACCAGGACCTGGTGTTCGGCCACGGCGACCTCAAGAGCGCCTTCTTCCTCGTCGACCTCCTCGAACACGGCGGATACGACGGGCCCCGGCATTTCGACTACAAGCCGTTGCGCACCGAATCCGCCGACGGGGTGTGGGCCTCGGCCGCTGCGAACATGCGCACCTACCTGCTGCTGCGCGAACGAGCGCACGCCTTCCGCGCCGACCCGGCGGTCCGCGAGGCGATGACCGCGGCCGGCGTTGACGAGCTCATGGTGCCGACGCTGGCTTCCGACGAGTCGTACGCGGACCTGGCCAAGGACGACTTCGACCTGGCCGCGGCAGCCGAACGCGGGTACGGCTACGAGCGGTTGGATCAGCTCGCGGTCGAGCACATCCTCGGCGCCCGCTGACGTGGCGCGGCAACTGGTCGCCGGCGTCGACTCCTCCACACAGTCATGTAAGGTCGTCGTCTGCGACGCCGCGAGTGGGGCGGTGGTCCGCGAGGGCCGCGCCCCGCACCCGGACGGCACCGAGGTCCACCCCGAGGCGTGGTGGCAGGCCCTGCGAAGTGCGCTCGACGACGTCGGCGGGCTCGACGACGTCGCCGCGATCGGCGTCGCCGGTCAACAGCACGGCCTGGTCTGCCTCGACGAGCACGGCGAAGTGGTACGCGACGCGCTGCTGTGGAACGACACCCGCTCCGCGGCGGCCGCCGCGGACCTGGTTGCCGAGCTCGGCGGACCGAAGGCGTGGGCGGACGTGGTCGGCAGCGTCCCGGTCGCCTCGTTCACCGTCACCAAACTGCGCTGGCTCGCCGAGCATGAACCGGAGGCGGCTGCCCGCGTCGCGGCGATATGCCTGCCCCACGACTACCTGACCTGGCGGCTGCGCGGCAGCCGCGACATCGCCGACCTCACCACCGACCGCGGCGACGCGTCGGGCACGGGCTACTGGTCACCCGCACAGGGCGGGTATCGCCAGGATCTGTTGCGTACGGCGTTCGGCCGAACGCCGGTAGTGCCGCGGGTGCTCGGGCCGAGCGACACGGCGGGCACGACCACTGACGGGGCGCTGGTCTCGGCCGGCACGGGAGACAACATGGCTGCCGCGCTCGGCCTGGACGCGGCGCCCGGCGACCTGGTTGTCTCCCTCGGCACCTCCGGGACGGCCTACACTGTCGCGCCCGACGGCGCCGCCGACGCGACCGGTATCGTCGCCGGATTCGCCGACGCCACCGGCAAGTTCCTGCCGTTGGTCTGCACGTTGAACGCGGCCCGCGTCCTCGATGCCGCCGCCCGGCTGCTCCGCGTCGGCCACGACGAGCTGGCTCAACTCGCGTTGTCCGCGCCCCCGGGGGCAGACGGGCTGGTGCTGCTGCCGTACCTCGAGGGCGAACGCACCCCCAACCTGCCTCACGCCACCGGCGCCGTGCACGGACTGACCACCGGGACCACGACCGCAGCCCACTTCGCCCGGGCCGCGGTCGAGGGCATGTTGTGCGGCATCGCCGACGCCCTCGATGCCCTCACCGGCGCACATCCGGCCGGCGAACGCGTCATCCTCATCGGCGGAGCGGCCCGCTCCGCTGCGGTTCTCGACATCGCCCCCGCCCTCTTCGGCCGCACCGTCCTTCTTCCCGAGCCCGCCGAATACGTCGCCCTCGGCGCCGCCCGCCAGGCGGCGTGGGTGCTGCACCCGGCCGCCGCCCCGCCGAGCTGGGCGACGCCGCGCACCGAAATCCACCCCGGCAGGTCCGACGCCGCCGTCCGCGAGCGCTACGCGAGCGCCCACGGACACCACCTCGACCGCCCGGCCGCCCACGCGAGCTCGACAGGGGCACGATGACCAGCGCCGCACCGGCACCGCGCGTCGCGGACTTCGGCACCCTGAGCGACGGCACCCACGTCCAACGCTGGGAGATCGGCGACCCGGGAGGCGTGCACGCAGCGGTGCTCACCTATGGGGCACGCCTGCAGGCCGTCCGCGTGCCCGCCGACGACGGCTCACCCGTCGACGTCGCGCTGGGGCTTCCGACCCTGGACGACTACGTCGCCGACGACGCCTACCTGGGCGCCGTGGTCGGCCGGTACGCCAACCGCATCGCCCACGGCCGCTTCACCCTCGACGGAGCATCCTTCACCCTGCCGCGCAACGACGGACCCCACACCTTGCACGGGGGGCCGGAAGGGTTTCACCGCCGGGTGTGGTCCGGGGAGGGATTCGCGGACGCGAACCGTGAGGGTGTCCGCATGAGCCTGCGCAGCCCTGATGGGGACATGGGGTTCCCCGGGAACCTGGACGTGACGGTCACCTACAGCGTCGACCGGCACGGCACGGTCACCGTGGACTACCACGCCACCACCGACGCCCCGACCGTGGTCAACCTGAGCCAGCACGTGTACTGGAACCTCGCAGGGACCGGAAGCGTTGACGGCCACCTGCTGACGGTCCACGCGGATCAATATCTTCCCGTCGACCCCGCCGGCCTGCCGCTGACGGACCCCCGCCCTGTCACGGGAACCGCCTTCGCCCTCGATGCCCCTCTCGGGCCGGCCCGGCGCTCGTCGGAGACACAGATCGCCCGCCGCGGCGGGCTCGACCACTGCTACCTGCTGCGTGGCGGGGCCACCCGTGAACCACGGCCCGCAGCCGTGCTGACCGAGCCCGCGTCGGGCCTGCGCCTGGAAACGTGGACGACCGAACCGGGCCTGCAGGTCTACACCGCCAACACTCTTGCCAAGCCTTTCGGCCCGTGGGCCGCGGTGTGTCTGGAAACGCAGAACTACCCCGACGGCCCTAATCGAACGTGGACGCCGCGCCCGGTCCTGCGCCCCGGCGGGGTCTACCGCTCCCGCACCGAATACCGGTTCACCGCGACCACGACAGGGAAGCCCGCATGACCGGCGGTCGCCGGCAGAGCACCGTCATTGAATTAGTGTTGCTATTAGATTAAATTGGGCGGTACGCGCTCCAGCGGCTGTTTCATCCCGGTGACCCTGGTAGTCGGTATCCGTGAACGGCTGGGAGCAGCACCGTCGCCAGGTCGCCCGCGCTCGAGCACGGCAACCCCCGCCCATGGTCGTCGTATCGGCAGCGACGACATCCATCAAGGCACAGCGGCCTCAGTGCCGCAGCGGGGCACTATCCGAGCCCCTCCATGCCGCGATGTGACCGCCACCTACAGACAAGGTAAGGAAACGGCGTATGACCACCTGGTCGTGGAGCCCCGACGACATCGCCACATTGGTGTCCCGTCTCACCGTGGAGCAGAAGGTCGCCCAGCTCGGCGGGCTCAGCGCCCCCGACTTGCTCAAGCTCGACGGCGCCGGTCCGCAGCCCGAGGTCGACACGGGTCGCATCGCGTCGCTGCGTCCGCATGGTCTGGGACACCTCTCGATGGCGTGGTTCCTCGCCTCCGACGCGGACGGCCTGCGCGCCAAGGTCGCCGAAGTCCAGGCCGCGGTACGGGACATATCGCCCTTCGGTATCGGCGCACTCGTCCACAACGAGGGCGTCAACGGCTTCCTTCATGCGTCGGCGACACAGTTCCCCACCGCCTGGGCGCAAGCGACGACGTGGGACCCCGAGCTGCTCCGGAAGGCCGCGGCGATCACCTCGCAGCACACCCGCGACGCGGGAATGCAACTGTTGCTGTCCCCGGTCATGGACATCAACCGCGACCCACGATGGGGACGCGTGCACGAGACCTACGGCGAGGACCCGGAGCTGGCCGCGCAGTTCGCCGTCGCCTTCGTCCGCGGCATCCAAGGCGACGACCAGGACACGGGGATCCTGGCAACCGGCAAGCACTTCCTGGGATACGGCGCCTCCGAAGGCGGCCTGAACACCGCAGCGACACAGCTGGGCCGACGGGCTCTGCTCGACGAGTACGCCGAGCCGTTCCGCCGGGCAATCGCCGACGCCGGGCTGGCGGTGATGATGAACTCCTACAACGAGATCGACGGTATCCCCGCGTCCGCGAACCGGTGGCTGCTGACCGACCTGCTCCGCGGCCTCCTCGGGTTCGACGGCATGGTCGTCAGCGACTACGACGCCGTCAATCTCCAGCGCACGACCTACCACACCGCGGCCACCCACGGCGAGGCCGCCGTTCAGGCGCTCTCCGCCGGTCTGGACGCCGAACTGCCCGGTGACGTGAACTACTCCCACCTCGTCGACGAAGTCGCCGCCGGCCGACTCGACGAGCGGATCCTCGACATCGCCGTGGCGCGCGTGCTGACCGCGAAGGCCCGCACCGGCCTGATCCCGGGCTTCAGCACACCCACCGCGCCCACGGCCCGCTCCGAGCCGGAGCACGCGGCAACGACGCGGCGGGCGATCGCCGCGCGCGGCACGGTCCTGCTGGACAACGACGGCACGTTGCCGCTGGCTGCGGACGGGCGGCGCATCGTCGTCGTCGGCCCCGCCGCTGACGAACTGCGCATCCACTTCGGCGCGTATACCTCCGTCTCGTCGGGGGAGATGCCCATGGGGATCATGGCGGTGATGGAGGGCCGTGTCCCCGGCGTCGACCCCGCGACCTTCGTCTTCACCGACATCTTCCAAACGCGCATGCCGGGCATTGAGCCGGCGTTCGAGCAGGCGGCCCGCAGCATCCACCCGCATGCCCCCACCGTCCTGGAGGCACTGCGCGCCCACCACCCGAAGACCGAGTACGCACCGCTCGGCCGCTTCGAAGCCGACCCCGAACACCCGTTGGACGCCGACGCGGTTGCCGCCGCGGTGAACGACGCCGACCTGGTCATCGCCGTCGTGGGGGAGAGGACGGGCTGGGTCGGCAACAACACCGCAGGCGAAGGCCAGTCCACCGCGTCCCCGACCCTGCCCGGCGACCAAGAGGACCTGCTCGCATTCGTCGCCGCCACCGGCAAGCCGTTGGTGACCGTGGTGGTCTCCGGCCGCCCGCTGCTGCTGGAGCGCGCGGCGCAGGCGTCCAACGCTGTGCTGCTCGCGCCACTGCTGGGAGAAGAAGCCGGCGCCGCCGTCGCGGACACCCTGTTCGGCACGATCAACCCCAGCGGCAAACTGCCCAGCACCTTCCCCCGCCACGTGGGCCAACTGCCCATCTACCATGGACACCACTACGGCAGCGGTTACGACCACCCGACCGGCAGCCGGCACGGCTACGGCGACCTCTCCGACCAAGGACCGCTCTACCCGTTCGGCCACGGCCTGTCCTACAGCACCTTCGACGTCGCCCTCGACACCACCGACGGACCTGCGGTCGACCTGCGCGACGGCGTCGTCCACGCGCGCCTGGCCGTCACCAACACCGGCACTAGCGACGGCGAAACCGTGCTGCAGCTGTACGCGCGCGACGAGGCCGCCACCGTCGTGCGCCCCGTCCGGCAACTTATCCAGTTCCGCCGCGTCGCCGCCGCCGCAGGACAGACACAGTCCGTCACGCTCGCGGCGCCGATCGAGCGCCTGTTCTACACCCTGCCCGACGGCCGCCGCGGCATCGAGGCCGGCGACATCACCGTCATGGCCGGCCTGAGCAGCCACGACATCCGCTGCAACGCCACCGTCACCACCCCTGAACACCGCGACACCATCCGCCCGGCACTCGCCCTGTAGATCCAGGAACCCGCTTCGCAAGCAACCCGCGTCGAGGCGGCTCCCCATCGGGACGCCGCCTCGACCCGACCTTCCGGAGACCAGCCATATGCCCAGCAAGACGCTCGCCCTGTTGGAAAGCATCATCAAGGCCGGGCACAGCAACGCTCCCGCCGACCGTGATGCCGAGCGACGGGCCCAGGCGGAACAGGCCGCGATGTACCAGCCGTTCCCCGGAGTCCGCGACGAACCGGCCCCCACCCTGTGCGACGGCTCCTACCTCATGACCCCGGACGGCCCACGCGACGACCTGGTCATCCTCTACATTCACGGCGGCGGGTTCACCTCCGGCACCGCGGGCCTCGCCCGCGCCGTCGCAGCCCATCTGGCCTCCGGTACCCGCGCCCGCGTCGTCCTGCCCGAATACCGCCTCGCCCCCGAACACCCCTACCCCGCAGGCCTGGACGACTGCGAGGAAGCTCTCGCCTACGCCGCCTCCCTCGCACCGCGCGTCGTCGTCGCCGGGGAATCCGCCGGCGCCAACCTCGCAACCGCACTGCTGCTGCGCCGCGCCGCCGCCCACGACCCCGCTCCGATCGCCGGAGTCCTGTACGGGGGCGTGTTCGACCAGCGCGAAGAACGGTACTCTGCCGGCAGCTGGACCGAACGCGCGGACACCGACCTGTTCCTGGGCGCCAGCGACGGCTCCATGAGCCGCCTCTACCTCAACGGCCACCCCGCCGACGATCCCTTGGTCTCACCGCTCCTCGCCGACCTGACCGGACTGCCGCCGCTGTTCATTCAGGCATCCAGCGCCGAACGCCTCCTGGACGACTCTCTGGAATTGGCTGCTCGCGCGGCCCGGGCCGGCGTCCACGTCGAAATGGAGATCTGGCCCCAGATGCCCCACACCTGGCAGATCACCGCAGGCTTTCTCCCTGAAGCCACCGAAGCCGCCGCACGCACTGCCGCATTCATCAACCGGGTCGCCGACGGCCGCATCGTCGACGGCACAGCGCTGCTGGGCGGCCCAGCCACCCTGGAGGAAATCGCCCAAGCCTGACTCCGAGTACGCCACAGATAGTCAACTAGCCAGGTATCGGCGGACTTTCGCGTGCTCACGAAATCCGCGGCAGGTTGTCGATCGCGCCCGCCGGGCGGTCGAGTGCGCTTGAGGCCGAAGATCTTCGTGGCAGCTCCGAGGACCTGGTCGCGAGCGCGAGAGGCCCTGATTCTCTGCGATAGGAGCCGATGACAGGAGCTCGCTTCCCCGTCGCGACCCTCCTGCCGGCTCCACCGTCACCGGCATGCAACGCGAGCAACAGGAACCGCTGCGACGCCGTGGCACAGGCCCCGGCGACCTTATCGAACTCTCGGGCCGGTTCCGTGGCTGGGGCGGCGCCCTGGCGCTGCTCAACCCGGCTTCAGTCGAACATCTGACGCGTGCAATGGTTGGACGTGCTCCGGGATCTTCTCGACTACCCGCGGGAACTGAAGGCTGTCCCGTATCTGGTGAGCGTGACCAACGGCCCCATGGCAACGCGGCCGGCTCAGATTTCGCGGCGTCCCGGTCGCATGGCTGATCGCCGAAGGGTCTCCTGCTACTCGGCCACCACATCGTGGGACTCATCCATGGCAGGACCGCGATTTCCGCCGAATGCATAGGCCGGGAACCGACTGCCGGACTGGCATGCAGGGGGATCCGGGTCATCAGAGGAGCGTTCAACCTCCCGCGCCCGGCGGCGTCGAAGCATGTGCGTTCAGGTGCTGACGCCCCAGTGCGCGGCGATGTCGCGCGGTGGTTCGTGGATGGTCCGGGGGGCCGGGTCGATCTGGCGGGTGGTATCGGTATCGGTGTGGCCGGCGCTGTGGGCTGCCCAGCCGGGGTTTCCGGTGTGGACGAAGCGACGCCAGGCGTCGGCGAGGTGGTCGCGGGTGGCGAGATTGTCGGGCGTGTCGATTCCGACGGCGTTGAGTTTGTCGCCGAGGTAGATCGCTTCGGCGCCGTGGAACGCGCCGGTGCCGGGCCCGAAGGGTTCGGCGGTGAAGAGGTAGGTGTGGGCACGGCCGCCTGCCGCGGACTGGGCGCGAGCGAGTCGAGCGGAAGGGATGCGGTAGACGGCATCGCTGAGGAAAACCGTGCGCAGGTCCCGTAGTTCGTCGGGCGCGCCGCCATACGGACGGCCCGCCCCGGAGGCAGCGGCCCGGAGCCGCGACCGGTAGACCTCCAGCAGGGCCGGCGGGTCGGCGATGCCGGCCCGGGTCATCTCGGCGATCAGGGCGTGCTCGTCGGCGGGGCGGTAGTCGTCACCGCCGAAGTGCGCCCACATGCGGATCTCGTCGCGGTTGGCGCCGATCAGCAGGGGGATGTGTGCGGCGGCCCCGGCCGCAACGGCATCGAGGGGGCGGTCGGACAGGACGGTGCCGTCGTGGACCACACCCCAGATGCGCCCGCCCGGGAGATTGCGGCGTCCGATATCGGAGTCGACGACCCGTGCCTGCGCGTCGAGGATGCGGTCGAGCGGAACATCGGCCAACCGGTCGAAGTCCTCGACCCCCGCGGCGGCGAGGAAGTCCTCGGTGAGGGCCGCGGCGGTGCCGGGGGCCTGTACGCGGGTGACGCTGCCGCTCTGCAGGATTGCCTTGTGGAACAGGCCCTTGGCGGCGGGCAGGGCCAGGAGCGCCCCGACGGAGAACGCCCCGGCGGAGGCTCCGGCGACCGTGACGTTGTCCGGGTCGCCGCCGAAGCGGGCTGCGTTGTCGCGGACCCAGCGCAGTGCCGCGGACTGGTCCTGGAGCCCGAGGTTGGCGCTTTGCGTCCAACGGTGGCTGCCCGGCCCTGCGGGATAGAGCCATCCGAGCGCCCCGACCCGGTAGTTCGCGGCCACCACGACCGCGCCGGTGAGCCGGGACAGCGCCGCGCCGTCGAAGCCGGGCGGGGACGCCGTTCCGGTCTCGAAGCCTCCGCCGTAGATCCACACCAGCACCGGGAGCCGGCTGTCGATGCCCGGCGTCCACACATTCAGGTACAGGCAATCCTCGGAGAACGTGCCCTCGGCGGCCCCGAGCGCCCGGACAACGGCCACCGCCTTGGGGCCGAGCGCCTCGACCTCCGGGGTGATCCCGGCCCGCTGGGCCGGTCCCGCGGGGAAGGTCACCGTGTCGCGGACACCCGTCCACGGCGCGGCCGGCTCCGGCGGCCGCAGCCGTCGCTCGGCCACCGGCGGGGCAGCGAACGGAACCCCGGCGAACAGCAGCCCGGCATCCGCGAACGTGCCGCGGACGGCTCCGTGGGTGGTCGCCACGACCGGTCGGCGAGCCGTCGGCGGCTGGGTGCCGGTCATCGTGTCATGCCTTCCACAGTCGGTCCTTGAACGGTCGCCGTTGCGTGAGGGGTCGGCGACTCACCAGGGAGTTCCATCTCCAACAGGCACATGGCCAGGGCCTTTCCGTGCGCGTCGAGGGCCAGGGAGCGGGTGACGCCACCGTCCAGCGCGTCCTCCAGAACGAACTTGAGCGCCCCGAGCGAGGGCACCTCGTAGCGCCGCACCACGCCGCCGACAACCCCGGTCAGGTGGGCGCGCACGCGGTCAGCGGTGACCTGGTCACGCAGCATCGGGAAGTCAGCGGGATGCCGGGCGATCACCGTGACATCCGCAGTCGCGCCTTTGTCGCCGGAGCGGGCGTGGGCGACGTGATGGAGTAGCACCGCTCATGCCTCCAACACGTGGACGTCGTGGCGTACCACGTCGCGTGGCACGAGGACCGAAGCGACGGCTATGTTCTCCCGGGCGCTGCGGTTCGCCCCGGCCCCGCCTGCGGGGCCGTTGAGCCACAATGCGGTCACCTCCCGCCCGATCCGCCGGGCATCCGCCAATGTCTCGGCCCGCGCGGCAACGCGCGCACGAACCTCCGGTGCTGAGTGGCCACCTGACCGGAAGCCCTCGGGAGCGCGGTGGACGGCGTCGACCCCGATGAGGTCGAACCGCGTCTCGGCACCGTCGAAGCCCAGCAGCCGCAACCGCTCACGGACGATGTCCAGCGCCAGCCGCCCGCGGGCCTCCGCGTTCGCGCCGGCATAGGAGATCTGGCCCTCTCCGATGAACCCGTCGCGGTAAGCCACCGACACCTTCAAATGATCGGGACGCGGGCCGCCGTCAATCCCTGACACGGAAGCGCGGTCCTCGTCGACTTGCGTTGCGCGGGCGGCGGAGAAGTCGGCCACCACGTCGGGGGTCACGTACGCGGCCGGATTATGTACCTCGTACAGCAACTGCTCGGCAACGGTCGCCACGGTGACTCGCCCGCCCGAGCCGGGCACTTTGGAGACGCTGAACGCCCCGTCGGCGGCAACCTCCGCAAGCGGGAACCCCAGCCGCACCAGCCCCGGCACATCATTCACTCCGGGATCGGCGAAGTATCCGCCGGTGACCTGCCCCGCGCACTCCAACAAGTGCCCCACAGCCGTGCCACGCGCCAGCAACCTCCAGTCGTCCAGCGGCCACCCGAACTCATGTACCAACGGCGCCAGGAACAACGACGGATCCGCCACCCGCCCGCACACCACCACATCCGCGCCCAATTCCAGCGCATGAACCACTGGGCCCACGCCCAGATATGCGTTGGAGGCGATGATCCGTTCGCCGAGATCGGCGACCGTCCCGTTGCCGTCCGTCAGCGGCAGATCCGATCCGCGGACGACATCCAGCACATCGTCCCCAGTCACCGCCGCGACCCGGACGCCGCCCAATCCCAATTGCCGCGCGACGCCGACAACCACCTGGGCGGCGGCCAGCGGGTTGGCCGCGCCCATATTGGTCACCACCCGCACGCCGCGCTCCGCGCACGGCGCGAGCACCGCCTCCATGCGCTCGACCAGCCACTCGTTGAACCCCGACTTCGGGTCGGCCAGCCGCTCCAATTGGGCCAGCGCCACCGTCCGCTCAGCCAGGCACTCGAACACCAGATAGTCCAGGGCGCCGTGCTCGACCAACTCCAGTGCGGGTTCCACCCGGTCGTCCGCGAACCCGGCGCCGCAGCCGATCCGAACTGTCCTCATCCGCGCCCCATGGTCTGCTCGACGCCCCAAGAGGCGGGTCGCCCGCCCGCGAACATCGGCCGAAGGCACGACCGCGGGCCGGGGTCGATTGAAACGTTCTATTTGCTGCGCTGGAGCCTAGATCGCAAAACCATGCGTGACAAGGTTTTCGTACGGGCACAACGATGCACAGCCGCCGCACATGCCTCCTCTGTTGTGCCGCGCCAGGCGTGGTAGTCGATGCGAGGGAAGGGGCGTCTGGGCCCTCGGTGCCGACGGCGTGGCCCCCGGCGTCGGCGGGCCGGAGGTAAGCGAGGACTCGACTGCCACCAGCATTGGTACGGGTCCGGAGACGGCCACCCGCTGCCCTGGTGTTGGGAAAGGCAGGTGCTCATTCGTTGCGCTGGTGCAGCAGAAACACGAGCTCAACGACAAGGTCGTCAGCCGCCTGACGTGACGTCCGGCAGCGCCCGCGGCGGCCCCGCCACGTGAAGGGCTCTCAGCTGTTCCCGGCATCGAGAAGGGCACGGACACTGCGGATGTCCCGGACGGGGTCCGTGCCTTCGGGTGTGACATTTAGCGTGGTCACGCCGGCGGCCCGGTAGGCGTCGATGCGGTTGGCGATGTGGTCGGCCGGACCGACGAGGTGGATGAGGTCGATGAGCTCGTCCGGGACCGCGGCCTCTGCGTCGGCGCGGCGGCCGGACAGGAAGAGGTCCTGGATGCGGTCGGCAGCGTCGGCGAAGCCGTACCGGCAGACGAGCGCGTGGTAGAAATTCTGTCCGCGTGCGCCCATTCCGCCGACGTAGAGCGCCGTCATGGGACGCGCCAAGTCGCGAAGCGCTGCTTGGTCGTCGCCGATTGCCAGTACGCCGCCGGCGACGATGTCCAGTGGCCCCAGCGTCGCCGATCGGCGGGCCGATCCGGCAGCCAGCGGCTTTCCCCAAACCTCGTGCATGGCCTCGGGGGCGAAGAGGAAGGTGAGCCAGCCCTCGGCGATCTCGGCCGTGAGCTCGACATTCTTCGCCCCGAGTGCGGCAAGGTAGACAGGGATGCGGCCCCGGACCGGTCGCGTGAGCATCTTCAGCGGCTTGCCCAAGCCGCTCCCCTTGCCCGGAGCGAGCGGCACACGGATTGTCGTTCCGTCAAATGCCACCACCTCGCGACGCCACGCGGACCGGCAGATCTCCACTACGTCGCGGGTCCGCGCAAGCGGCCTGTCATAGGCGAGACCGTGCCAGCCTTCGACGACCTGAGGTCCTGACGCCCCAAGACCGAGAACCGCGCGTCCGCCCGATACCGCGTCGAGGCCGGCCGCGGTCTGCGCCAGCAGGGCCGGAGTCCGGGAGAACACGTTCAGCACTCCCGGCCCCACTTGCACCCGCCGCGTCCGCGCTGCAAGTGCCCCCAGGATAGTGGCGGAATCGAAACCGTACGACTCCGTGACCCACAGAGCATCTGCCCCGGCGTCCTCGAACTGCATGGCACGGTTGAGGACCAGGCCCAGGTCGCCGGTGTACTTCAGGGAGACACTCAAACGCACGGGCCAACTCCTCGATGAGATTGCAGGGGGCTTGCCAGGTTGCAAACGACGGAATGGACCGGGCTCGTCCGCCGGCAGGTGTCTGCGGGCGGCGCAGCCGGTTGTGCAAGCCGGACGCGCCGCTTGCCGCCGTCTCAGTGCCCGTCGGGCACTCTCTCCAGGACCAGGACCGGGATCTCGCGGTCGGTCTTCTCTTGATACTCCGCGTAGTCCGGGTACGCCTCGACCGCCCGCGCCCACCACAGCGTCTTCTCGTCCCCGGTGACCTCGCGCGCGGCCATGTCCTGGCGCCGCGGACCATCCTGGAGTTCGGCGCGGGGGTCGGCTGCCAAGTTGTGGTACCACTGCGGGTGGACGGGTGCGCCGCCCTGTGAAGCGACCACGGCGTACGCGCCGTTGTGCACGACTCGCATGACCGGCGTTTTGCGAAGGACGCCGCTTTTTGCTCCCCGCGTGGTCAGCACGACCACCGGCATGCCGCGGAAGGTCGTTCCTTCGACACCGCCGGAGGACTCGTACGCCTCAACCTGGTTGCGCACCCATTTCTGCGTGCTCGGTACGTACTCACCTGTGAGCGGCACCTGGTCATCTTCCCTTCGTCGTGGGCGGGTTGCTGCGCAACCAGGTCGCCGGACTTGTCAGGCCGGGAGCCGGTGCGGCCAACCCTTTTACCGATGTACGGAATCCGTCATTGGCCGAGCTCGTCAGACCGCGCCCGCGGTCGCCCAGTCTGTGGTGGGGGCGATGGCGTAGGTGTCGATGAGTGCGCGAATGAAGTCCTTGTCGTGCATGGGGTCGCTGGGTTCGGCGACGCTGACGCCGCGGTCCCTGAGGTCGGCGAGAAGGCGTTCGAACACCATGTCGTGTGTCAGGTCGTCGCTGTGGTCCATGTTCTTCTTCAGTTCGTCGTGGTCGGTGTAGACCTCGGCGTTCCAGTGGACCAGGAGGCGCATCTCATCGGGCCGGTAGCGGCGGATGACCTGGTCGTCGGTGGTGATAGCCCAGTCGCCGCGGTCCGCGTCGTAGCCGAGCAGCGAGCGGTGCTTCAGCCCTTCGATGTCGCGTTCGTCGGGGCGGCCGACGGGGTCGCCACGGTGGAACATCGCCTCGTTCTGGACGACGACGCCCTTGTTCCAGAGCGGGTGTTCGAGGCGCTGCGGCTCGCCGAGGGGGCCGTCGGGCCAGTAGGTGAAGGTGCCGTTCTCGCCCAGGTACCACCACGTGATGACCTGGGCCATCTTCACCAGGTGATCGGTGAACAGGCCGGATCGGCCCATGACGTTCATCAGCCACGTGGGGGAGTTCTCGTAGCGAACGCCGCGGAAGGTGACCGCGTCCAGGTGCGAGGTGAGGCCGCTGTGGTGAGGGCCGCACAAGTTGAAGAGCATCATCGTCGGGCGCGCGTGCTGCACGCCCCAGTAGTTCCGTGCCAGGTCCAGGAAACGGCTGTTGTAGAAGCAGTCCTCCAGCTCCGGGTACAGGCACGTGGAGTTCTGCGCGAAAAATCCGCGGAAGTGAGCGTTGGCGATGTCGTCGAGGGTGAAGTTGAGGACGCGGTCGTTGTCGGGGCCGCTGGAGGTGGCGACGAGTTCCTCGACGGAGGAGAACGTCTGGGCGATGATGCTCTGCCACGGACCGTGCTGCTTGAGGACGTCGAGGATGCGCGCGTGCTGGTCGTCGGTGTAGACGCCTTCGACTACCTGAGGCGGCGCCACGGGCTTCAGGATGTCGTTCAACTGCTGCAGAGTCGGGCTCATCGTATGGTTTCCCCTCAAGGAACAGACGGCCGCACGTTCAGGGGCCGGCGTCCGGCGGCAGGAGGCGCGGCCCGGCTCCCTCTGCGTGCGGCATTCATCGGGCGGCCTGGCTGCAGCGCAGGCGTCGGCGACAAGTCCGCCGAGGCCGTGGCCCGGCCGGCGCTTGCCGCGCGGCAGCGGCCGTTAGACGTTGACGGCCAAATAAAATACCACCTACACAAAAAACGCAAGGGGGGCCTGGCTGTCCCCTCTCCATCCGGGGAGGGGAGTGGGGCAGGTGTCCGACGAGTCAATGCAGCGACTGTTGCATTGTTGCGTCGATTGGTTGATGCTGCACCAGGCGGGGACGTCGAACGAGCGCCCGATCGCGCGGTGGTGGCCTCGATTTGGTCCCGAGCCGTGGTCATGGCATCCGGCCGGGCGCTGATGGTCGCCGCACGCCGGACCAAGGGCGCACCAGTAGGCGCCCCCCAGGTGACAAGGAGCTTCCATGGCACGAGCGTTGACCGGCCGTCGGATCGCCGACTCCCACCCCGGATTTGTCGCGTACCCGAAACCTCCTGCCGGAGCGCCGAACGTTGTCGTGATCGTGCTCGACGACGTGGGGTTCGCCCAACTGGGGTGCTTCGGCGGTGGGATCGACACGCCGAACATCGACGCTCTGGCGATGGGTGGCCTGCGCTTCAACCGCTTTCACGTGACTGCGGTGTGCTCGCCGACGCGGGCGTGCCTGATGACCGGGCGCAACCATCACGCGGTCGGCATGGGCATGATCTCCGAGATGCCCCTCGGGTTCCCGGGGTACAACGCCCGCATCCCGAAGTCCGCGGCCATGCTGCCGCGCATCCTGCGGGACAACGGCTACAACACGTTCGCGGTGGGCAAGTGGCATCTCGCGCCGGGAGGGGAACTGTCGGCGTCCGGTCCCATGGACCGCTGGCCGATCGCCCAGGGTTTCGACCGCTTCTACGGCTACTTGGGAGCGGAGACAAGTCAGTGGCACCCCGAGCTGGTGCGGGACAACACGTTCATCGACCAGCCGCGCACGGCGGCAGACGGCTACCACCTCACCGAGGACCTCGCCGACCAGGCCATCCGCATGATCCTGGACCAGCGCCAAGCGACGCCGGACAAGCCGTTCTTCTGCTATTTCGCCACTGGCGCCGCGCACTCCCCGCACCAGGTGCCCGCCGCTTGGAGCGACGCGTACCGCGGCCGCTTCGACGATGGCTGGGAGGCATTCCGCCGCGACGCGTTCGCCCGCCAGCTTTCCGAAGGTGTGGTGCCCGACGGCACGCACCTGACGGAACGTCCCTCCTGGGTGCCTGAGTGGGCGAGCCTTACGGCGGAGGAACGGCGCCTGTACGCCAGGTACATGGAAGTCTTCGCCGGCTTCATGTCCCATGCCGACGCGCAGATCGGACGGGTCATCGACTTCCTGGCGAGCCGAGGCGACCTCGACAACACACTGGTGCTTCTGCTCTCGGACAACGGCGCGAGCGCGGAAGGCGGGCCCACTGGCACGCTGCACGCGAGCCAGGTTACCCTCCGCGGCGAAGCCGAGGACCCGGTGACGGCGATGGCGCGCATCGAGGAGATCGGAGGGTTGCGGACCGACAACCACTACCCCTGGGGCTGGGCGTGGGCCGGCAACACTCCGCTGCGGCTGTGGAAGCGCTACAGCTGGCTCGGTGGCGTACGTACCCCGATGATCGCCCACTGGCCGGCACGGATCCCCGACCCCGGGTCGGTGCGGAACCAGTTCTGCCACGCGGTCGACGTCTTCGCGACGGTGCTCGACGCGGTCGGAGCGGAAGTCCCCGGTGCCGTAGACGGCGTCACGCAGCAACCGGTCGACGGAGCCAGCCTGCTCCCCGCGCTGCTCGACCCGGAAGCACCAAGCCTTCGCCGCACCCAGTACTTCGAGACCTTCGGCTCACGGGCCATCTACCACGACGGCTGGAAGGCGACGACGGACCGCGTCCTGCCGATGTTCGGCGAGCAGGAACGCATCCCCGGCAGTCACGACCTCGACGACGACCGTTGGTCCCTGTTCCACCTTGACGCGGACTTCTCCGAGGCCCACGATCTGGCCGACGGGCACCCGGACAAGGTCGTCGAACTGAACGACGTGTGGTGGATGGAAGCCGGGCGGAACGGCGTCCTGCCCCTCTTCGAGGGCATGGCATCGATGCTCGCGACCCACCCCGGGGAGTACTCCCCGCCGCAGCGGGCCGAGTACCAGCCTGGCGGCGGACCGGTGAAGAGCGGACAACTCCCGCCGATGGCAGCTGGTTTCGACCTCACGGCCGACATCGGGACGCCGGACCGCGCCCCCGTTGAAGGCGTTCTGTGCGCGCAAGGCGACGCTCACTGCGGCTGGACGCTGTACTTGCTTGAGGGAAGGCCGACGGTCTGGTTCACCATCTTCGGGGAGCACGTTGTGCTTCGCTCCAGCGACCCGATCCAGGCTGAGAAGCACACCGTGGCGGTCTCCTACCGACCCGTCGACGGCGGCTCGGTCGTCCTTTCCCTGGACGGGAAGCCGGTCGCGGAGGCCGTGCTCCCGTCGGGGCCGCCGCTGGCGACGCAGGCGATCTTCGGCAGCCCCATGACCTTCGGCGGCGATCCCGGCCTGCCGGTGACCGAGGACTACGAGGCTCCGTTCCTCTTCACCGGCACGCTGACCCAAGTGGCGATCGAAAGCCACGCCGTGCCGGTGCCGCCCCCGACCGACGAGGCGCTGCGGGCCGGTCTGCGCGCCGACTGAGGAATGGCTGGTGGCGCCGACCCGACACCCTTTGCGGCGAGTACGGCGGCGACCCTCCGGGTCTCCTCAGGGACTCCTGCCATCCATCCTCCTCGTCCCCCGATACCGACGACGCAGGGAGCCTTTTGTGACCGCCCCCGTACGCATTGGACTCGCCGGCTACGGCTTCGGCGGCCGCTTCTTCCATGCCCCCTTGATTGCGTCCGCATCGGCATGCGACTTCCTGGGCGTGGTCACCACTTCGCGCGAGCGCGGGGCCCAGGTTGCCGAGCAGTGGAACCGGCCGACCTACGACTCACTGGAGGCCTTGGCGCGCGCGGGCGCCGAGGCCGTGGCGATCTCCACCCCCGCGTCCACCCATGCCTCGCTGGTCCGGCAGGCCCTCGAACTGGGTCTGGCCGTCGTCTGTGACAAGCCGTTCACTCTCGACGCCGCTACGGCACGCACCACGGTTGAACTCGCCGAGAAGCTCGGCCGCCCACTGACGGTGTATCAGAACCGGCGATGGGACTCGGACTTCCTCACACTCCGCGCACTGCTGGAGGCCGGGCAACTCGGTTCCTTGGTGCGGTACGAGTCGCGCTTCGAGCGTTTCGCCCCAGAGGGGGAAGTGCCCGTCGCGGGAGGCGGAACCCTCCTGGACTTCGGAAGCCATCTGGTGGACCAGGCTCTGGTGCTGTCCGGGCCGGTCGCGCGGGTATACGCGGAGGTGCACCATCGGGCGGATGTCGACTGCTTCGACGACGACGTTTTCGTGGCCCTCACACACCGCAACGGTGTGCAGTCTCATCTCTGGGGGAGCTGGCGACAGGGTGCCCCGGGGCCCAGGATACGCGCTACCGGGAGCACGGGCACCTTCGTCGTCGACCATGTGGACAGCCAGGAACCGGTGCTTCTGACCGGCGCGACCCCTGCAACGGAAGGCGACCGATGGGGCCTGGAACCCAAGGGCCACCATGGTGAGGTGCGGCGCGGCGACCAAGCCGAATCCGCCCCTTCTGCGCGTGGAAGGTGGGACTTGTTCTACCCGGCTTTCGCGGCGGCGGTCCGCGGCGCCGGCCCGATGCCCGTTGACCCCTGGGAGGCCGTGGCCACCGCCACCGTTCTGGACGCCGCCAGGGCAAGTGCCTCCGTAGGTCGAGTGGTTCACCTGACCTGAGGACATCCCTTCTGCCGATGGCAGATGGACCGACGGTCTGGGCTGTCGGCCCCGGTCAGGTGCCGGGGGTGACCAAGCCGGTCTGGTAGGCGATGACGACGAGTTGGGCGCGGTCGCGCGCGCCGAGCTTGGTCATGGCCCGGTTGACGTGGGTCTTGGCGGTGAGTGGGGTCACGTGCAGGCGCTCCGCGATGTCGTGGTTGGACAGTCCGAGCGCGGTGAGGATCATGATCTCGCGTTCGCGAGGGGTCAGGCGATCGAGCTGTCGGACGACCCGGGGGTCGGCGGCGGTGGGTTGGGCGAGGACTCGCGAGATGAGCTGGCGCGTGGCGGTGGGCGACAGCAACGCCTCGCCCAAGGCGACCGTACGGATCGCGTCGAGCAGGTCGGGCGGGTCGATGCCCTTGCCGAGGAAGCCGCTTGCTCCGGCGCGCAGGGCGTCCACGACGTGTTCGTCGACCTCGAACGTGGTGAGGATCAGAACCTTGACGCCCGCGAGATCCTCGTCGGCGCAGATGCGGCGCGTGGCCTCGATGCCGTCCAGGACGGGCATCCGGATATCCATGAGCACGACGTCGGCGCGTTCGCTGCGAGTCGACTCGACGGCTTCTGCCCCGGTGGACGCTTCGGCTACCACTTCCATGTCCGGCTGGCTGTCGATGAGGAGTTTGAAGGTCCCGCGCAGGAGAGCTTGGTCGTCGGCAAGGAGAACGCGGATGGTCATGATCGGGCTCCCGGGTCGGCGGACAGGGGGAGTTCGGCGCTGACGCAGAACCCGCCACCGGGCCGTGGCCCGGCGGTGAGGATGCCGCCCGAGGCGGCGGCGCGTTCGCGCATACCGATCAGCCCATGGCCACTGGTGGTGATCGCGCTCGGGGGGACGACCTCGCCGGTGTTGGTGATCTCCAACCGCAGCGCGGCATCGCCGTAGTCGAGTCGGACGCGGGCATGGGCATCGGGGCCCGCGTGCTTCGCGGTGTTCGTCAGAGCCTCCTGGGCGATTCGGTACGCGGCCAGTTCGACCGACGGGGAGGGCGGACGGGGAGTTCCCGTGACAGTGACGTCGACGGGGAGTCCGGTGTGGCGGAAGGAGGCGGCGAGGTTGTCGAGGTCGGCCAGAGTGGGCGTGGGTGTGCGCGACTCCGCCGCGTCGTCGTCCTGGCGCAACAGGCCAACAGTTGCCCGTAGTTCGTCCAGAGCCGCGCGGCTGTTCTCCTTCAACTGGCCAAGCGCCAGGTATGCGGCCTCCGCGTCGGTGCGCACCAGATGCTGGGCCACCCCGGCCTGGGCGTTGACGAGAGTGATGTGGTGGGCGACGACATCGTGCAGGTCGCGGGCGATGCGCACGCGTTCGGCGGTGACCCGGCGGGCGGCTTCGTCCTCGCGGGTGCGTTCCGCCTGTTCGGCTCGCTGCCGTAGTGCCAAGAGATGGGCGCGCCGTGAGCGCGTGAGGTCACCGAGTGCAAGCGCCAAGACCAGCAGATCGAAGGACGCGAGTGTGCCAGCGGCGAAGAATTCGTCCGAGCCGTCCAGGGCCAGCGCGATGGTCAGCAAGACCGCGACGGTGAGGCCGATGGGCCAGGCACGCTGCCGCGGCAGACGCGAGGCGACGGTGTAGAGGGCGATCAGGCTCGAACTGGGAACCAGTAGTTGGTCCGACGCCACGGCCAGATGGGTGATCTCGACGGCCACGACCGCGACGGCCACCGTCACGGGAGCGCGGCTGCGCCACACCAGCGGCACGCACGCGGCGGCCGTCCACAGCACGGGAGCCGCCCTCGGCCCGTGCCATCCGGACGCCCCGGCCATCGAGGCGAACACCGAGATCGCGACAAGCAGCAGGCCTGGGAAGGCGTCCCGGGCTCGGCGGTGCGCCGCTAGGTGGTCGCGAACGTTGCTGATCATGCGCACTCCTGAACGGTACGCAGGCCCTGCCCGGCGCGGAAGCCGTCCGCGCCGAGCAGAGCCGAATGGGCGAAAAGGGAGGGGGACCAGCGCGAGGCCCCGAACCTCAGCGTTGGACCGGCACTGGGACTGTCTCCTCGACGACTGGGGGCGGCGTGTGTTCGGGTGCGCCTTCGACGGATATACGGGGCAACGCTTTGTCCAGCCATGTCGGGAGCCACCAGTTGGCCCGGCCGCAAAGGTGCATCAGACCAGGCACCAAGATCATGCGTACGACGATGGCGTCCAAGGCGATCGCCGCCGCGAGGCCTACTCCGAACGTGGCGATCACGCGCATGCCGCCTCCCGCGAAGGCTGCGAACACGCTGAACATGATGGCCGCGGCGACCGCGATCACCTGTCCGGTTTCCGCCTGGCCGACGCGGACCGCGCGGTGGTTGTCCCCAGTGTGCGTCCACTCCTCGCGCATGCGGCTGACCAGGAAGACCTGGTAGTCCATCGACAGTCCGAACATCACGCCGATGACGAGGATCGGCACGAACGCTTCGATCGGCCCGGCCGACCCGACCCCGAGGAGTTCACTTCCCCACCCGTGCTGGAACACCAGCACGATCGCGCCGAGGGCCGTCCCCAGCGTCAGGATGTTGGTGAGGGCACCGACCAGCGGCACCAGCAAACTGCGGAACGCCACGGTCAGCAGTAGGAAACCGAGTGCGACGATGATGCCGATGAACAGCGGCAGCTTGGCGATGAGAGCGTCGGCGAAGTCGTTGTTGGTCGCGGTGGTTCCGCCGACGTACACGCGCAGGTCGTTGCCCTGTTCGGCGGCAGGGACCACGTCGTCGCGCAGATGCTCGATGAGGTCACTGGTCGCCTGCGATTGCGGGGCGCTGTCCGGGACCACCGTGACCACGGAGAACGTCTGGCCGGGTGCCGGGGCCGAGGCTGTGACGGCCGCGACCCCGTCAGTGCCGTCCAGACGATCGACCAAACCGCTCAGAGCCTGACGGGCGGCGTCGTCCGGGGTCTGGGTGGCCAGCAAAAGAGGACCGTTGAAGCCGGGGCCGAATCCGTCGGCAAGGATGTCGTAGGCCTTCCGACTGGTCGACGCGGGCGGATTGTTTCCGGCGTCGGGCGAACCGAGACGGATCGACAACGCCGGAATCGCCACAACGGTCATGACGACGACCGCGACGGCGACGAGCCGCTTGGGTTGCCGCCGCACCCGGTCGGCCCAGCGGCCCCAGAACCCGTCGGCCGCGCTTCCGCGCGATGATGCGTGGGCTGGCCCATCCGACTGGGTCCGCGGCCCGTCCCCGGCCAGTTCGCGACGCTGACGCCGGCTCAGCACCCGGCTGCCGAGCATGCCGAGGAGCGCCGGCAGCAGCGTGACAGCGGCCAGCATGGTCAGCACGACGGTCAATGCGGCACCGAGCGCCATGCCGTTGAGGATGCCGATCCCGAGCGTCAACATGCCCAGCAACGCGATGACCACGGTCAGCCCGGCGAAGACAACCGCTCGTCCCGAGGTGTTGAGCGCCTTCGCGACGGAGGAGGCCACGTCGTCGCCGTGCATGAGGTTGCGGCGGTGCCGGTTGACGATGAACAACGCATAGTCGATGCCCACGCCCAGCCCGATCAACGCACCGAGCGTCGGCGTGACGTCGGCGAGGGTCATCAGGTGGCTGAGCAGCACCGTGGCCATCAGCGCGGTCACGACGCCGGCCACCGCAGTGATCACCGGCAGGGCCGCCGCCCACGCGGAGCGGAAGACCAGCAGGAGCAGCAGGGCGGCCATACCGATCCCGATCAGCTCGCTCCACTTGGACACCGAGGGCGCCTCGTTGAACGCCCCGCCGCCGAGCTCGACATGCAGGGCATCGGTGCGCGCGGAAGTCGCCATGTCTTCCACGGCCTGCACGTCGGCCTTGGGCAGGTCTCCTTCTTCCTCGGTGAAGTTCACTGTGGCATACGCGGTGTGCCGGTCCGGACTGACTTGGTGCGCACCCTCGTCGGTGTACGGAGTGACGACCGCGGCCACACCGGGGGAGTGGGCAATGCGGTCCAGGACCGCGCTCATCTCCCCGCGCACACCGGGGTCGCCGACGTCTCCGCTCTCGACCTGCCATACGACCGTCCCGCTTGCGCCGGCGACGGCCGGGGCGTTGGCCTGCATTAGCTTGATGGCGGTCGCCGACTCGGTGTCCGGCATGGACGAGTCGTTGCTGTACTTCGCCCCTGCGGACAGGGCGGAGATGGCGAGCGCGGCGAGCACCCCCACCCACAGCAGGACAACCAGGACGCGGTGCTTATGGCACCAGCGGGCGAGCGCGGACATCGAGCCTCCGAAGCAACGGCGGTCTTCCCGTCTTCGCGGCATGACAAGGCTTGCGAGCGGGATGCTTTCCAGGGCCGGCGACCAGAGCCTGGAGTGGTGGTCGCGTTCGCCCTCGTCAACCATCGCGCGATGTCGCCGCCGCGTCGTTGCCCAGTCGTAGACACTTGTCCCTGCAACGAACGCAGCAGGCACCGACGCGGCGGCGGTACGTATGTGAGCCGTTGAAGCGCTGTGACGCACGTCGGCGCACGCCTGGCTGGTCAGGCGACGGCGAGTACGGCAAGGAGCGGGCCCAGCGCAGCCACCGAGCTGGTGGGCGAGATGCAGCAGTCCCAGGGCCCGGGCCGCCTGGGCCCTCGGGCGCCCGGCGTGTCACGAACGTGCCGAGCGTGGACGGCCCGCCGAAGGCTGCGGCGGCGCACAGAGCGGCGGCAGGCAGAAGCGCGAGGCTCCAAGGCACCAGCGCCGCGGTCGCCGGCGATACCAAGCCGCACCCAATGAGGATGGCGACCGGCAGGCGCCGCCCCAGCCACATCGACGTGGCAGCCAGAACCAGGGACGCCGGCGCTCCGGCCGGCAGCGCTGTCATCTGGGGCAGCGCCGACTACGATGGCAAGTCGTGGAAACCGGGGGCGCGGAGCAGCGCGATACAACGTGGTGTCGAGCAGCGTCGCACCGCGAACGTCGCAAGGGTCCACGCCGCGCACGGCAGTCGGGTGTGCGACGCAGGCCGCACCGCCGAGGCTCTGCAGCGCTCGTCCGGCGACCCATGAATCCGTCGTCGATGCGGGCAGCCGCTTCGACGCTGCCCTCGTCAAGGGCCGGGGCGGCTGATCGATCAGGTGCGGATGCAACAGCCCGGATGTCTCGGCGGTGTTGCCTGTGGCGTCTTCGAGTAGTGCGCACTGCGCGCTGTCGGCCGTGGCGGTCGCGTGGGGCCGCCCTCAGTGGTCCAGGCGGACGAGGACCTTGCCCGGGGTCCCGTCACGTGCAGCCAGGCCGGCAAAGACCGTCGGCGCATCGTCGAGCGGAACCTGACGGCTGATCAGCTGGGCGGCCACAGCAGGTGCTGCCCCCATCCACGACGCGGCAGCACGAAAGCTGTCGCTGGAGTAGGCGAAGCTGCCGACAAGGCTGCGTTCCTCGGTAGTCAGCGAGAAGGCGTCGAGTTCCAACCGAGGGCTTGCCATGCCGACCAGGCACACCTTGCCTCCGGGCCGCGTCGCGGCCAGCGCGTCGGCGACGCTGGAGGACGCACCCGCGGCGTCAAGCGTCACGTCGGCGAGGCTGCCGTACAGCCGTCGCACCTGGTCGGGAACGGGCGCGATCGTCGGGTCGATGGTCCGCGCGCCGAGACGTTCCACGAGCGCGCGCCGGGCGGGGTCCGTTTCGCTGACGACAACGTCGTGGATCCCGTCCATGGCCAGTGCCAGGACGACCGACTGCCCGATGGGTCCGCCGCCGACGACAAGCGCCCGGTGAGCGGAAGCGGCGTCGACTCGGCGCGCGGCGTGCACGGCAACGGCAAGCGGTTCGACGAGCGCACCGTACTCAATGGGCATGTCACCAGGGAGCGCGATGACGTTGCGCGCAGGCGCGACCATGAGCTGGGCGAAGGAAGAGACGTAGTCGGCGCGGACACCGATCACGAACTTTCGCGGGCTGTGCTGCTCACGGCCGCCGAACTCCTCGACATCCTCATCCGGGATGACCACCGGGTTGAACGTAACCGGTGTACCGACCGCCAGGCCGGTGACTCCCCGGCCGAGGCTTGCTACGTGGCCCACGCCCTCGTGACCCATGATCTGACCGGGCGTGCGGCGGCCGTTGGCTCCAGTGAAGCCGTGGATGTCGGAGCCGCAGATGCCGGTTGCCACGATCTCGATGAGCACCTCACCCGGGCCCGGTTCAGAGGCGATGCGGTCTTGCACCTCCAGTCGACCGAAGTCCGTGAGTACCAGTGCGCGCATGCGGCTTCACTCTCCTTGATCAGGTGGGGCGACGGCCTTTCGGGAAGCCGGCGAATTCTGAGCCCTTCGCCGGGTGGGGCAAGCCGTTACGGCCCCGAGCGGTGGCGGCGGGGATTCACATGGACCTTGGGACCGGGACCGGCGCCGGCGGGGCGTTCGCCGGCCAGCACGGCGTCTATGCCGTCGAGGTCGACCGTGGCTGCGACCAGGAGGCGAGGGTCGATCTCGCCGTCGGCGAACAATGCGATGGTTGCGTCGAGACCGGGAGAGCCGCTGAGAATTCCGGCGGCCGTGACGTCCTTGAACGCGAGTTTTCGGGTGTCGACCATGCTCGGGGAGCCCGCCAAACCGACATAGACAACGCGGCCGCCGGGCTCGACGAGGTCCAAGGCCTTCGCCGGCAGGGCAGCGGCATTCGAGGCATCGATCACCGCGTCCCAGGGCAGGTCCGGAAGTTCGTCCTCCGTGCCGACGCCGTCGAACCCCAAAGTGCGTGCGAAGTCCAGGGAACGTCCTGGACGCCCCATGACGTGGACTTCCGCGCCCGCCTGCCGGGCGAACATCGCGACGAGCAGCCCGATGGTGCCCGGTCCGAGGACCAGCGCGCGGTCGCCGGGACGAAGGTCCGCAGCCCATGCCGCTCGCAGCGCGTTTCCCCCCGGCTCGACCAGGGCTCCCAGGGCGTCGTCGACGGTGTCGGGCAGCGCGTGCAGTGACGCGGCGGGGACGGCGAGCTGTTCGGCGAGGGCTCCTGCGCGCCCGCCGCGAACACCCAGCTCATGACGGTCCTCGCAGACATGTCCACGTCCATGTGCGCAGCGTCGGCAATGGCCGCAACCAAGCATGGTGTCGCCCATCACACGCCGCCCGATCCAGCATGGGTCGACACCCTCGCCCACCGCCGCGACCGTGCCGGCCCATTCGTGGCCGAGCCGCATGGGGTAGTGGGCGTGGCCCTCGTGGAGGTAGGCCATCTCGCCGGTGTAGAACTCGACGTCGGTGCCGCAGACGCCGACGCGGGCGACGTCGACGACAACCTCACCCGGAGCGGCCGTCGGCGGTTCGACGTCGACGACGGCGGATTCACCGGGGCCGTACAGGATGAACGCTCTCATGGGTCACCTCGCGGGGATCACGCGTTGGCGTTGGGAGCCCAGACTGTTGATGCCGAGCTCCACCACGTCGCCGGCCTGCAACCACACCGGCGGGTTGAACCCCATGCCGACACCGGGAGGGGTGCCGGTGTTGATGAGGTCGCCGGGTTCGAGGACCAGGAACTGGCTGAGGTAGTGAACGATGAAGAAGGGGTCGAAGACCATCGTGGACGTCGACCCGCTCTGTCGGCGGACCCCGTTGACGTCCAGCCACATATCGAGGCTCAGCACGTCGCCGATCTCGTCAGGTGTGACGAGCCACGGTCCCGCCGGGTTGAACGTCTCCGCCGACTTGCCCTTGCACCACTGGCCGCCGCGTTCGAGCTGGAAGGCGCGTTCACTGACGTCGTTCACGACGAGGAAGCCGGCGATGGCGTCACAGGCTTCCTCAATCGACGCGAGGTAACTGGTCCGCTTCTTTATGACTATGCCGAGTTCGACCTCCCAGTCCGGCTTCGTTGCCCCACGGGGCAGCCGGACGTCGTCATGGGGCCCGACGAGAGTGTTCGGGGACTTGGTGAAGACGATCGGCTCGTCGGGAACGGCCTGGCCGGTCTCGGCGGCATGATCGCTGAAGTTGAGCCCAATGCACAGGATCTGGTGCGGCCGGGCGATCGGCGCGCCGACGCGCTCGCCCGCGAAATGACGAAGAGCGCCGCTGCGGACCCGCTCGTCCACCATCCCGGCAAGGCGGTCCAGTCCGCCGTCGCGGAAGAAGCTCTCGTCGAAGTCAGGGACTTGGTCGGACACATCGACATAGCGTTCGTCGTCAAGGCGCACGATGGGGCGCTCGGAGCCGGCGGGCCCGATACGCATGAGATACATGGTTCTCCTCGGACGGTGTTGTGTGGGGCGGGGTCGGTCAGACGGTCGGTGGCCGCCAGGGGGTGGCCGACAGGCCGGGGACCTCGATGCGAGCGGTGAACAGGCGGCCGGAGTCCGGATATCGGCGAAGTGCCCGCACCGGCAGTTCGTTGCGTGCGGTCGTGATCACGAGGGTCCGCAGGTCGTCCCCGGCGAAGGTGACGGCTGAGGTGTGCGGGGCATTGACGTGTACGACACCTGTGAGACGGCCGTCGGGAGTGAAGCGCCGTACTTGGCCTGCTCCCCAGACGGCCACCCACAGGTGGTCGTCTGCGTCGACAGCGATGCCGTCGGGCAGCTCACCGGCAAGTGTGATGTGGTCCGTACGCGGCCCGACCACCTCGGAGGCCGGATCCCAGGCGCGGGAGTGGACGACACCATCGAGGGTGTCGACGCTGTACATGCAGGTGCCGTCGGCGGACCACGCGATGCCGTTGGACAGGGTCAGATCCTCATCGAGGACACGGACTGTCCCGTCGTGGTCGACGACGACGAGGCATTCGCCACTGCCCGGCCCGTGCAATGAGAGAGAGCCGACGACGAACCGTCCACCCGGGTCGACGGCGCCGTCGTTGAGTCGGCGCGTCGAGCCGTCCGGCAGGATTCGCGTTCCGAGAACGCGAGTTCCGTCGGGTCGGATTCGTGTGAGTTGCTCCTTCGCCGCGACGACGAGCTCGCCATCTGCGGTGAAAGCGACGGATCCGGCGAATGTACCGACCGCGAACTCCTCTGCCGGTTGGATGGCCGAGCCGTCGAGCTTGCCGGCATGGACTCGTCCCGCGACGATGTCGACCCACAGGAGGCGTCGGCGTTTCGCGTCCCAGACCGGGCCTTCGGCGAGCGCGTAGGTGGTCCAGGTCGCCGGTCTCGCGATCCACTGCCTGAGGGCATTCATTGACCGGCCTCCGATGCGGCGGCCCTGACCCCCGAGGCGAGTACCTCGAGGACGTGCCGGTAGGGGTGGCCGGTGGCGCGGGTCATGCCGATCTCGCAGGTGCGGTTTGCCGAGACGAACTCGTCGGCCTCGGGAAGACGTTGCGCCTGGCGTCGGGTGGCGGATGCGGTGAGTTCGGGGTGAAGCATGCCCCGGTCGCCGGCAAAGCCGCAGCAGCCCCAATCGTCGGGGACGTGCACCGTGTCCGCCGCCGCGGCGGCGACACGCAGCAGAGCGCCGGTGATGCCTAGGCGGGTGGTCGCGCACGTGGCGTGCACCACGATGTCCGGGACTTTCGATACCGGCGGGAGCTCGGGTAGGAGCACGCGATCGACGAAGTCGACGGCGTCGATGATGGTGAGCGGCGTTCCCTGGGCGGAGAGTTCCAAGGCGAGGAGCCCTTCGGTGCACGAGGAAGCGTCGCAGACCACGGGGAGACGCCCGCCGGTGGTCGCCTCCATCAGCAGGTGTTCGACGCGTACACGCATCTCGCGGTACCCGTCGCTCAGACCTTTGGACTTCCATGGGGTTCCGCAGCATGTTGACCCGGTACGCGGTGGGACGGCGACCTTGAGACCGGCACTTTCGCACAGGGACAGAAAGGCTGACCGGACGCCATTACCGCCCCGCGCGGGGGCGAACATTGCAGAGACACACGAGGGGAAGTAGACGACGTCGGCATCATGCGGCGCGGGGGCTGCCATCGGGCCGCCGCCGCGCGGCAGGTCCGGTGTCCACAGCGGAACCGCGTCGGCGCCGAGCAGGGCGCGGGCGGCCCTGGTGGCTGCCGAAGCGACCCCGTCCGGGAGCGCCGCGGCAACCTTGAGCGCTGCACTCATGGTGCGGGTGGTGCCGCCCCAGTGCTTGGCGGCGAACGTCCACGTCGCGCGCTCGGCGGTCGTACGCCGGTCCGTTCGCAGTCGCCGGACGAGGTCGCCGGTGTTGATGAGCACCGGGCAGGCCGTCTCGCACATGCCGTCGACGGCGCAGGTGTCGATGGCGTCGTAGGCGTAGTCGTCCTCCAGCGCCCGGGCCAGGGCGTGGTCGCCGCCGATGTGGGCGCGTTCGATCTCGCGACGCAGGACGATCCGCTGGCGGGGGGTGGTGGTCAGGTCCTTCGAGGGGCAGCCAGGTTCGCAGTACCCGCACTCGACACACTGGTCGACCTCGGCCTCGACGGGAGGCGTCGACTTCAGGTTCCGCACATGCGCACGGGAGTCCTCGGCGATCAGCACACCGGGGTTCAGGATGCCGTCCGGATCGGCAAGGCGTTTGATCTCGCGCATGACGGCGTGGAGTTCGTCCCCGTACTGGCGGGCGAGATAGGGGGCCATCATGCGGCCGGTGCCGTGCTCGGCCTTGAGGGTGCCGCCCTGAGCGAGCACCAGGTCGACCATGTCCTCGGTGAAGGCGAGGTAGCGGTCGAGGTTGGCGGAGTCGTCGAAGCGCTCGGTGAGCATGAAGTGGATGTTGCCGTCCTTGGCGTGCCCGAAGATCGCACAATCCTGGTATGCGTGCGCGACGAACAGGCCCGTGAGAGCCCGGCAGGTCGGAAGGAGGCGGTCCGGCGGCACCGCGATGTCCTCCAGCAGCGCGGTGGTTCCGCGGGGCCGGTCGCCGGCGACGAGGGCGTAGAGGCCCTTGCGGACATGCCACAACTGTCCGCGTGCGGACGCGTCACGGGTCAGCTCGACCGGCGACACGAGGGGAAACTTGGACCACAGATGGGTTGAGCCGTCTTCGCGCGCGTCGAGCCCGATGTCGTCGAACTCCTGGAACTCCACGAGCAGCGCCGCGTGGTCGGCAACAGTGAGGGCTCGGAGGCTTGACGGGGCCTCGGGGTCGCGTTGCGCGACGCGCAGGCTGGTGGCGTCCATCAGCTCGATAGCGGCGAAGCCCGCGTCGATGAGTTCGGGCAGCGCGGCGGTGGCGGCTTCGAGGCCGTCGAACAGGAGTAGGCCGGTGGCGAAGTGCGTGGGTAGTGGCACCGTGCGGAAGGTCGCCTCGGCGACGAAGGCCAGAGTGCCTTCGCTGCCGATGACCAGGCGCAGCAGGATGTCCACGGCGCTGTCGTGGTCGACGAACGAGTTGAGGCCGTAACCCATGGTGTTCTTGATCGCGTAGAGCCGCGCGATGCGGTCCATGGAGTCCGGATCGGCACGCACGCGGTCTCGCAGGAGCGTCAGTCCGGCGTGCAGTTCCGGTTGGAGTCTGGCGAGTTCGTCGTCGGCATCGGGGCGGGCGGTATCGATGACGTTGCCGCTCGCGAGGACCAGGACGGCGGATTCGAGGGTGCGGTAGGTGTTGTGGGTCGTCCCGCACGTCATGCCGCTGGAATTGTTGGCGACGACGCCGCCGATCGTGCAGGCAATTTCACTGGCCGGGTCTGGGCCGAGCTTGCGGTGGTGACGGGCCAGACGGGCGTTGACTCCGCGGACCGTCGCTCCCGGCTGTACCCGGGCCCGGAGCCCGTCGTCGAGGATGTCAACGCGGCGGAAGTGCCGGCGGGTGTCGACGAGCAGGTGCTCAGTGCCTGCCTGGCCGCTCAGGCTGGTCCCTCCGGAACGGAAGGCGAGCGGCATCGCGTGGGAGGTGGCGAAGCGGGCGAGCCTGCTCATGTCGGCCGTGTCGCTTGGGCGCACGATCGCCTGTGGGGTCAGCAGGTAGTGAGAGGCGTCGTGCGCGTGTGCGAGCCGGTCGCTCGGACGCGCGGCAACCGTGCCCACACGGGCGATCTCCAACGCCGCGACGAGGTCCTGGTCGATGGGAGCAAGCAAGGTCGCGGGTGCGTCGGTGTCAGTGGGATTCACGGCTGACCTCCGATCCGGACGCGCCGACGAGGAAGTCCAGGTCGGCACCGGTGTCGGCCTGCATCACGTGGTCGACGTACAGGCGTTCCCAGCCGCGTCGGGGGGTTGCGTAGGCGGACACTGCGGCCTCGGCGGGTGTACGCGCGGCCAGTTCGGCGGCGTCGACCTCGAGCGTGAGGGTCCGTCCGGGGACGTCCAGGTGGATCAGGTCGCCGTCGCGGACCAAGGCGAGCGGGCCGCCCGCGGCGGCTTCGGGGGCGACGTGTAGGACGACCGTGCCGTACGCGGTTCCACTCATCCGGCCGTCGCATACCCGGACCATGTCGCGCACTCCCTGTTCGAGGAGTTTGCGGGGAAGGGGCATGTTGGCGACCTCGGGCATGCCGGGGTACCCCTTGGGTCCGCAGCCGCGCAAGACCAGCACGGAGTCGGCGTCGACCCGCAGGTCCGGGTCGTCGATACGGGCGTGCAGGTCCTCGATGCTGTCGAACACCACCGCTCGGCCGCGGTGGGTCATGAGTGCCGGGGTCGCGGCGGCGGGCTTGATGATCGCGCCGCCGGGAGCCAGGTTCCCGCGCAGTATGGCGATTCCGGCATCGTGGCGCAGCGGCGCTTGGCGGGTGCGGATGACCTCGTGGTCCCAGATGGGAGCCTCGTCCAAGCCGTCCACCAGCCGCTTGCCGTTGACGGTGATCGCGGTCGTGTCGAGCAGGTCGCGGACCTCGCGCAGCACCGCACGCAGGCCACCCGCGCGGTGGAAGTCGTCCATGAGGAACCTGCCTGACGGCAACAGGTCCACAAGCAGCGGAACTTCCGCGCCGATCCGGTCGAAGTCGTCCAGGTTCAAGCCCACGCCGAGGCGGCCGGCGAGTGCGAGCAGGTGCACGACGGCGTTGGTGGATCCGCCGGTCGCCGCGAGCGTCACGATCGCGTTGCGGAAGGACGCGGCGGTGATCACGGTGGCGGGGGTGCGCTGCTCGTGGACGAGTTCGACGGCGAGTTTCCCGGTGGTGTGGGCGCCTTCGAGCAGCCGACTGTCAGGCGCAGGGGTCCCGGCCAGCCCGGGCACGACCATGCCGAGGGCTTCGGCGAGCAGGCCCATCGTCGAGGCGGTGCCCATGGTGTTGCAGTGGCCGCGGCTTCGGATCATCGACGATTCCGAGCCGGTGAACTCCTGCTCGGTCATGGTTCCCGCGCGAACCTCCTCACTGAGCCGCCATACGTCGGTGCCGCACCCGAGAGGCCGTCCGCGGAAGCTGCCGGTGAGCATTGGGCCGCCGGGCACGACCACGGCGGGGAGGCCGACCGACGCCGCGGCCATGAGCAGCGCCGGAATGGTCTTGTCGCATCCGCCGAGAAGCACGACTCCGTCGATGGGATTGGCGCGCAGCATTTCCTCGATCGCCATCGCGGCCATGTTGCGCCACAGCATGGCGGTGGGGCGGACCTGCGTCTCGCCGAGGGAGATGACCGGGAGGTTCAGCGGGATGCCGCCGGCCTCGTGGACTCCGTCGCGTACCGACCGGGCCACCTCGTCCAGATGGGCGTTGCACGGGGTCAGGTCCGACGCGGTGTTGGCGATCGCGATGTGCGGCCTGCCGGAGAAGGCGTCCCGGGGGAGTCCCCGACGCATCCAGGCGCGGTGAATGTAGGCGTTGCGGTCGGAACCCGCGTACCACTGGGCGCTCCGGAGCCGAGACGGCATCGTGTTCTTCCTTCTCGTCGGGATCGTCCCGCCGCGCGGGGACGTCGGGGGAACGTTAACTCAATGCAACATATGCTGCATAGAAGATCTTGTCAGGCCGCTCCGGTGACGTCGGCCACAGGGAGCGAGTGGGTACGCCGCAGTCCGAACGCGCGACCGTGTACTTGGACGCAGCGACGGCCGACGGCTGTTCCCCGGGGGCCGCGCCTGGTCGAGCATCCGATCGCCAACGCGGGGGAGGCCTGGGGTGCGGGTTGGTCAGCGGCCCGTCGATGTTGCGGGGAACCCGTGTGGCGCTGAGCCTCCGAGGCGCTTCGTGAAGGCGTGCGCGGCGGCGAGCATGCGGTCGCCGATCCGCCCGCCCGCCGGCCGGGTCCAATTCCGCCAAGACGGACGCGCTGACGTTGAGGGCCGCGTGCCCGGCGCCGGTGAACGGGAGCGGACGTCACCACCACCGGATACGTGTGGGACGCGCGGAGGTCCTCGTCGAGGAGTTCGGTGACGGCTGGGTGGCGGACCGAGAGAGAGTCGAGTTCGGAGCGGAGGGCGCGCAGGCGCCGGAAGGCGGGAGCGGTGCTTTCCACGGTGTAGCCGCGACGCCGGACCGTAGCCAGGACCTCCCGGAATCGGCGGCGGCGCTCGGGGTGCCTTTCAGGGCGCGGGTGAGCCCAGCTCTCAACCGCGGCTTCCGTTCCCCGGGCGACCAGGCCCGGGCCGCAGGGCGGGGCGAAGGGGATGCGTTGTCCGATGCGCACGGCGTCGTGGTTCCCGCCGGCGGGGACGCGGCTACCGACGACGATGTGGCCGCCGCTGGGGTAGCTGATGGTGGCGGACATTCCGAGATCCCGTACGAGCGCCGTGAGCTCCCGTTCGGCGGCGGAAGCGGCGGGAACGCTGAACCCGGCTGCGCGGCCGAGTGCGATCAGGCCGGTCCGGCGGCCAAGGTCGTCTTGGCGGGATCGCGCACGATCCATCGGTCGCGTACTGTCCGCGGGACAGGGCCGATGCCCGTCGACCCTGGGACGCCGTGGCCACCACTACTGTCTGGAATGCCGCCCGGCGCAGTGCATGCGGGGACCGAATAGTTCATCTGCAGTGACAGATGTATGGACGACCGCAAACAACGTCTCGGAGGTCGTCGAATTGTCGGATCGTCATCGGGGGGTGCGTCACCCGGCAAATGTGACGACGGCAAGGAACGGCCCGAGCGCGGCACCCAGTTGGTAGGAGAGGTGCAGCAATCCCAAGGCCTGGGCCCCCAGAGGCGGGGGCGCTCGGTGGGACACGAGGACGCCGAGCGTGGAGAGCCCACCAAACGCCGCCGCCGCGCCGAGCGCGGCGGCGGGCACGAGCACGGGGCTCCACGGAACCAGCAGCGACGTCGCCGGTGCCACCAGGCCGCACCCGACGAGTACGGTGATCACCGGTCGCCGCCCCATCCGCGCTGAGGCGGCTGTCAAGCCCAGGGACGCGGCTGCGCCGGTGAGAAGAGCGGACATCTGCGTGATGCCGATTGTGGTGGCCGTCCAGTCGGTCGTGTCGCGCAACCGCAGAGGCAGTGCGTACAGAAGCCCGAAGTGCGCGGTCGCCAGGGCTGCCGCAGCGCTGGTCGCGCCCAGATAGATCCGGTCACGCAGCAGGTCCCGGGGCACGAATCCGCTCGGTCGTCGACGCACATGCCAGGCGAGAACGACCGCGGCGGCGGCGCCCAGTCCGATACCAAGGCGCGGATACCGCGGTGCGAGGACCAGCGCGGACACACCGATCGCGACAAGTGTCGCGCCGCGGGCGTCGAAGCGGTCCGCGCCGACCGCCACGTCGGGCATGCGGCGCAGATGCCACATAACCATGGGGACGCCAGCCAGCGCGATTCCCGATGCGGAGAGCGCGAGCTGCCAGGAGACGGCTGCGCTGAGCAGCGACGCGGTTAGTGGGCCGATCCCGCCCCAGAACGCGAAGCCCGCGGTGATGACCCCCATGCGGCGTACCGTCCCGGCCAGGTTCATCGCCACCGCGGCGAGCGCCGTACTGCCGAGCGCCTGCATCGCCCGTCCGGCCAGTAGGAGCGGCAGGTTCGGCGCACACGCCACCGTGAACACGCCGAGCACAGCCAAAATCGTGCCTGCTCCCAATACGCGCGGCAGCCCGTGACGGCGTATCAGGGCCGCCATCAGCGGGTTGCCTATGGCCGTGGCCATGGCAAAGCTGACGACCACCCAGGTCGCCGCAGTCGTCGACACCGCCAATGAACTCGCGATGTCGGGCAGGATCAGAGCGGGTGCGGTGGCGCTCGCTGCCGCAGGAGTGGCCATCAACGCCAGCCACGGAACCGGTGTACGCGGAGCCGACGGCGCCGAGTCGGCGATGCGGCGGGTCTCGGAACCTCGCCCGCCCGTCCGCGCTGTGACCCGGCTCCGCGCCGCCAGACGGCCGCGCCGCCGCATGTCAGTCAAGGGCGGGGAGAACCTCCGACTCGAACAAGCGGAGGCTCTCCCAGGCCAGCTCCGGCGGAATGCCGCCCATGAGCGGGTGGAACAGCCCGAACGCTGCCGTTCCCGCGGCGTTGAGCTCGGCAGCGAACTGCTGCGGAGTGATTACGCGGTACTGGCCGGTCCTGCGGAGGGCGTCCGCGTTCTCGGCGACCGAGAATCCACCGATGCCCTCAGTGCCGGCCGCCGCCATGTTGGCGCCATATGCGTTGGACTCGTGCATGGCGTAGGGGGCGATGCGCTCCCAGTCCCGGTCGGGATCCTTGGACAGGTGGAGGAACTCGGTGCCGACGCCGAAGTAGGGGCCCGGGTCTTCTTTGCCGAGGGTGACCATCTCGTCCCGGTAGAAGTCCCATACACCGGCGCTGGAGGGCATGAAGCCGTCGGCGATGCGGGCGGCGCGGCGTGCCGCGGCCTCGACGCTGCCGCCGAGGATGATCGGTGGGCCGCCGGGCTGGAAGGGCTTCGGGGTCACGCGCACGGTACGTCCCCGGTATTCGAACGGTTCGCCTGTCCACGCCGCGCGCAGGGTATGCACGGTCTCGGTGGTGAGCCGTGCCCGGTCCTTCATCGAGACGCCGAACATGTCGAACTCGGACTGGACGTAGCCGTTGGCGAGGACGACGCCGACCCTCCCCTGACTGATCAGGTCGACGACGGCGATTTCCTCGGCCAAGTGCAAGGCGTCGTGCAGCGGTGCGGGAACCGCCGCGATGTTGATCATCATGTTCCTGGACCGGGTGGTGATGGCGGCGGCCAGCGGGAGCGGGGCAGGGAGGTAGCCGTCCTCACTGCCGTGGTGCTCCGAGAGTGTGACCGCCATGAATCCGAGTCGGTCCGCCCACTCGACCATGTCCAAGGCGGCGGCGAAGCGTTCCCCCATCGTGGTGCCGGCGAAATCGGGATTGCGGAAGTCGAACCTCAACGCGAAGACGGCCATGTTGTCTGCTCGTTTCCTGGTCGGCGACAGGAATGTCACCTGTCGCGGTGGTGGGCGCCTGTCCAGTGCGGGTGGCGGGTGAAGGGGCTGGGTATTGTGGCGCGCGGCCGACCGGCTGTTCAGTGCGTCGGCAGGGCCTCGCGATCAAGCCCGGCCGGCAGCGGGCGCGGTGTCGGTCAGGATTTCGGCAGGACGAAGGTACGCAGCGCCGGGTCGAAGACGAAGAACTGCTGCGGGACAGCCCCGTTCGGGGTGTCGCGGGTGTACGTCGCGGGCGCGGTGTACGTCGGCAGGTCGAACGTGCCGAGGGTGAACCCGGCGTTCTGGAAGGTCTCGTAGTTCAGATCACGACCGGCCTTCTCCGCGATGGCCTTGAACAAGGCGAGGTTGCGGCATGCGGTCCGGGGGGAGTCGTCCGGTGCAGGCTTGTCCGCCGGGACCGAATCCGGGTCGACGAGCTTGTCCTTGATGGTCGGAATGGCCGCGGAGACCGTGGCCACGCATTCCTGCGTCCCGGGGTCGTTCCAGGGGATGTCGAAGCCGACGGCGGCGGCACCGTTGAACATCGCGAGGTCGTGTTGACCGGGGCTCCGCAGGAACGTTGCCGCGGCCAGGGGCTCGGTCAACATCAGCCGGGGCCGGAACTTGCTCTTCTCCAGCGCGGGCAGCAGCACCCCGCTCACGTATCCGACACTGAGGACCGTGTCGACGTTGGAGGACTGGAACTTCTGGATGAACACGCCCATCTGCTGGGCAACGGCCGCGGCGTCTTGCGCGGGGGCGTCCAGCACACCGGTTTCCACGGGTGTGATGCCGAGCGCCTGGAGGGCGGGGATGACGTGGTCCTTCATCTGGGCCTGGTCGGCCACGTTCGACATGACCGCGACGCGCTTCCCCGCCAATTGGCCGTTGGCTGCGAGTAGCCCCACACCCTTGTCGAGTTCGTCGCCGCCTTGCAGCTCGCTGAACCACGGGGCCTGGGCTAGGGCGTAGGTCTTCTTGGGCAGGGGACCGCCGATCAGCGCTGTCTCGTGGGTCTGCACGTAGCAGAGCGGCTGATCGGTGTTGAAAGCGCCCAGCACCGCGAAGACGTCCTCGTCTTCGGTCAGTTTCACGCAGGTCTCCTGCGCGGATGCCGGGCTGATCATGTTGAGCTTGCCGTAGACGGGGACGATCTTGCGGCCGTTGATGCCGCCGCTGTCGTTGATCTTCTTGATGAGCGCGTTGTAGATGTCCTCGGTGGGCAGAGGGTCGATCTTGACGTACGCCTTGATGGCCTCGTAGTCCGGGTAGGCGATGCCGATCTTGATGGTGGTGTCCGTGACGCCCGGCGCGATGCGCGGCATCGGCGCGCCAGAGGCGGCCTGGCCGGCGTCGTCCTTGGATTCAGCGGTGCAGGCGGTGACAACGAGGGCGGCTGCCGTTGCGATGAGCGCAGCGGCCCGACGTCTGGTTCGAGGCAGTGACATTGGCTGGTGGTCCCTTTCGGTCGTTGCGGGCGTGCGGGGCGCGTGTGACGGCAGGGGTGACACACGCTTCGTGGGTCACACCGCAGGTGCAGGGCGGTACGTCATGCGGTCGAGGGCGTGCCGGCTGCCACGTCGCCAACGGATCCGCTGCGTTCGATGGCGCGTTCGTCGGTGCCGAGGTAACTGGCGACGACCTTGGGGTCGTTGCGGACCTCGGACGGCTGTCCGGCGGCGATGACGCGGCCGGTTTCCAGACAGTAGACGCGGTCGCTGATGCCCATGATCAGCGGCATGTCGTGCTCGATGACCAGCATCGAGGCGCCCAGCTCGCGGCGGATTTCCTGGATGAGTGGTCCGAATGCCTCGGTCTCGCGCTGGGCGACCCCGGCGGTGGGTTCGTCCAGACACAGCACGCGGGCGTCGAGGGCCAGCAGGCCCGCGAGTTCGACAATGCGGCGGGTGCCGGTGGACAGGTCGGCGACGAACGCATCGGCGTACCGGCCCAGCCCGAGGAAGTCGATCAGGTCGTCGGCATCCGAGCGCTTGGCACGTTCACGCGCGAAGCCGTGCGGTAGATGAAGGGCCGTCGACAGCAGTCCGGTGCGCCCGCGGGCCTCCAGCGCGAGCTGCACGGTCTCGCGGACGGTCAGCTCGGGGAAGAGCGTGGCGGCCTGAAAGGTTCGTCCCAGCCCGAGCTTTGCGCGAAGGGCGGGGCCGACGCGGGAGACGTCGCGGCCGAGGAGTTCACATCGCCCGGTGGCAGACACGAATCCGCCGATGGCGTTCATCAGGGTCGATTTGCCGGCGCCGTTTGTCCCGATGAGGCCGACGATCTCGTCCGGGCGCACCTCGAGGGACATCCCGTCGACGGCGGTCTTGCCACCGAAACGGACGCGTACGTTCGACACGCTGAGCACGACGGCGTCGCCAGACAGAGCGACCCGTGCCGTGCGGGTCACGGAGGCGGGCACGGCCGTCGTCGACTTCTCGGGCGGAGGGCCCAGCCGCCTGTCGGCCCAGCCCAGCAGCGCGTCTCTTGCGGCATACGCGATCTGCACGAGGCCGCCCGGGAAGTACAACAACAAAATCAGCAGACCCAGGCTCGAAGTCAGCAGCGGCACCAGGTCGTTGTCGGGGAAGATCGCCGGCAGGCCGATGACCCACAGCGAGCCGAGTATCGGGCCCGACACTGAGCCGAGGCCGCCGATCACCACGATGGAGACCAGAGCCAGCGAGTCGGGGCTGAGGAAGTACTTGTCCGCGTAGGGCACGGTTTGCACGGCTCCGGCGAGCAGCGCTCCACCGAGGCCGGCGATGCCGCCTGCGAGCGCGAACGAGCGCAGCTTCACGCCTGTGGCACCCACCGTGTAGGCAGCGGCGCTCGCAGGATTGTCGCGCACGCCGATGGTCGTTCGGCCGATCCCGGACTTGCGTAGCCGGGCGACGACCACCATGACCACGGCCAGCACGGTCAACACCAGGTAGTAGTAGGCGCGTTGGCTGGTGACGTCGATGCCGAACACCGTGCTGCGGGGGAATGACGCGGTTCCCGCTCCGGTGTCGTGGAAGAAGTCGCGCCGATACAGGTACTGCTCGCACGCCACAGCAAACGCGAACGTGCTCACGGCCAGCAGCAGCCCGCGCACCCGCAGAGCGCCCGCTCCGACCACCGCAGCCAGCGCGGCGGTGACCAACGAGGCGACCAAGACTGACGCGGGGAACGTCAGGCCGCGGAAGGTGAGCACGGAGTCACCGACCTCCAGCCGCAGGCCGCGGCTGAGCGTGGCGGCGGTCAGGGCGCCGAGACCGGCGAATGCCATCTGCCCGAGGGACAGTTGCCCGGCCCAGCCGGTGAGCACGGTGACCGAGGCTGCACAGATGGCATAGGCAAGGATGACGGTGTAGAGCAGGTGGCGCGACGGCTGGGTGACCACGAGGGGGATCACGACGGCGACCAGACCCAGGAGTAGCAGTCCGGCTCGCTCCATGTGGCGTACCCACCACACCCTGCGCAAGCGTTCGGGTACGGGCCTGACCTTCGGTGCGAAGGAGAACGACGATGCCGTGGTGTCGCGTCCGCGGCTGACGAAGAAGACCGCCGTCAGCACGATGGCCAGAATCACCAGGTCCGTCAGCCCGGGCTGGTCGAGCCAGTTGAACTGGACGAAAGCCTGGAGCAGCCCCAGTCCCACGCCCGCGAGCAATGCGATGCGGAAGGACGTCATACGGGCGATCACCGCTGCGGCGAGGGCGCGCAGCAGCGTCGTGGGTCCGAGTGTGGTGACTTGGGTCAGGGACTTGTTCTGTGCGGAGATCAGGATCAGGCAGGTGGTGCCGAGAAGTCCGGCGACGGCCCACACCGCGGTTGAGACGGCCTTGGGGCTGATGCTTTGCAGGCGCGCCAGTTCCGGGTTGTCGGCCGAAGCTTTGACGGTTCGCCCCAACACCGTGCGTCCGAGGAACCATCCGAGGGCGAGTGCCACCAGCGGAACGGCGATGAGGATGCTCATCTGGGCGCTGGTGATGCTCAGGTTCTTGGTCGGGGACCATTCCGCGGTCCACGGCACCGGGTAGTTGCGGGAGTCGTCGACTTCCGGGTAGGACTCCACGATGGCCAGGGCCAACTGGGCGACGCCGATGGTGGCGACCAGGACAATGACGCGGGGTGCGGCGAACAGCCGGCGAACGACCACGAGGTCCACGATCACCCCGAAGAGAGCCCCGGCGGCCAGCGAGACGACGAGTGCGATCCAGTAGGGCACGTGGTAGCGCACGACGAGCAACGCGAACAGCACCGAGCCGACCAGGCCCATGTTGGCGACCGCGAAGTTGATCACCTGGGTGGAGCGGTGCACGAGCACGATGCCCATGGCGAGGAGGCCGATGACCAGGCCGGTGACCGCGCCGTCGAAAAGCAGTTGGATGGTGGGCATATCCATCGCGGTCAGCCTCCTTCCCGTCCGAGGAAGACCGCGCGGGCGAGGTCGTCGCGTTCGGCCAGTTCGCGGGCCGGGCCGGTGAAGCGCACCTGCCCCTTCTCGAGGAAGACTGCGCGGTCGGCCAGTGCGAGCGCGATGTTCAGAGACTGCTCGACGATGACGATCGTCAGACCGTCCGTCTTCAGCCGCTCGATGATCGCCAGCAAGTGCTGCACGACGACCGGGGCCAGGCCGAGCGAGAGTTCGTCGATCAGCAGGACCTCGGGCTCGTGAATCAGCACCATGGACAGCGCCAGCATTTGCTGTTGTCCGCCCGACAGCGACCCGGCGAGTTGCGAACGGCGGTCCTTCAGATCGGGGAACAGGTCCAGCACGTACGCGAAGCGGCGGTCCCGATGCTCGGGATCGCGGCGCATGCGGAAGGCGGCCATCTCCAGGTTCTCCTGGACCGTCATGCCGGGGAAGACACCTTTGCCGCCGGGCAGCAGGTGCACGCCGTAGCGGCCGCGCTGTTCGGGGGAGACGTAGGTGATCGTCCGGCCGTTGAGCCGAACCACACCCCGCGACGGGGTGCCCAGGCCGCAGATGGCCTTCAGGATGGTCGACTTGCCCGCTCCGTTGGTGCCCAGGAGGGCGAGGGTTTCGCCGCGTCTGACCTCGAAGCCGACGTCGAACAGCACCTGTACGTGGCCGTATGAGAAGTCGATGTTTCGGACCTGAAGGACCGGGATGTTCTCCGGGTCCTCCAACTGCCGGTCTCGTTCCTCCAGTTCCTCGCGGAGCTCCTGAACGACCAGAGACAGGTCGTTCTTGATGAACGACGAGCTGCGCACGATGAGGAACCCGCCCACAGCCGTGGCCGGGATGCCGAGAGCCAGCACCGCGACCCGGGGGTCGTATGCGGAGATGATCAGCGCGGCGATCAGTGCGCCGCCGGTGGCGCCGACGAAAAAAATGTAGATGGCGGACAGCGCAGAGCCGAGGCCACGCAATCGGTAGGGCACGACGGACTGGGTGACCGGGCCCACCATGGCGAACGAGGCCGACATCAGGATCAACGACGGGATCCCAACTGCCGCGAACGCCGCTGCGTTGGGCATGAACCACTGGATCGGCGTCAAGACCGCGACCGGCAGGATCAGGTAGCCGAGCAGCGCCAGGGCGCGGGACGGGTCGCGGCGGTACAGGCGGTCGTACCGCGGGCCGACGAACGGCAGGACTGCCAGCACCGCGACGCCCGACACGGAACCCACCACGCCGCGCCCGAACGAGGACATGCCGTAGTGGTCCTCAAGCCACAGGTTGGTCAGCACCCCGCCCGTGAAGAGGCTGAACCCCAGCGCCGCGAACGCCATGATCACGGTTTTGAGCGTGCGGACCCGCATCAGCCGGGCGAACGCTGCCTCCACGGAGATCGGCATCGGCTGGACGTCCTTGACCACTTCGCCCAGGACCGACCTCATTTCGTGCTGCCCCCGCGCGGGCTCGGGCAGCCGAAACGCCCACATCGCCACCGCCAAGGCCGGCAACCCCAGGATCAGGAAAGGCCAGCGCCACCCGTCATTGCCGCCCGCCAGCGCCGCGATGCCCCCGACCGCCAGCGGACTGAGCGCCCCCGTGATCCGACCGGCGCTTGCGCCGAGCGCGCTGAGACGGCCACGAACCCCGATCGGGTACGTGTCGGCCAGCATCGAGCCGTGCACGGGCAGGGTGCTGGACTTGGCCACGCCCACTCCGAAGCGGGCGAGGAAGAACAGGAACGCGTTCGCGGCGAGCCCACCGGCGAACACCATCGCCGAGAACGCCACGCCGGCCCATCCGATCACTCGGCTTCTGCGGCAGCGGTCGGCGAACCATCCCATGGGCAGCGCGCCCAGGACGAGGAACGCACCCGCCGCGGCCGAGATGAACACGATCGCGCCGTTGCTCATGCCGAACGCGTCACGGATGTCCGGGGCGAGCACCGAGAGTGCGGCGGACTCCAGCTCGTCCATGGCCGCCAGTGCCGTCAGCGTCAAGAACGTCGCCGAGCCCCCGGCGGCCAACCCCCGGCGGAGCGACAGTTGTTCCTCGCCGACGCCGGGCAGCAACTCGTCTGCGAACAGCACCTCTCGCTGCGCTTCGGCTTGGCGCCGACGCCGCTCGGCCTCCGCTTCGATCAGGCCGGAGGCCAAGCCGGCGGCCGACGAGGCGGATGTGGTCGCGAGTTCAGGCCCTCCGGGCATGTGCTTCGCGCTCACGCGGTCCCCCGGAGTCTGGGGTGTGGGCATGCAATATTCACCATGGGACTCTCCGCGTAGTACTGAGTAGGACAGAACTGTGCGGTTGCCATGTGGTGCGCAACCAAGTGCTCGAGGAACCGTGCGCCTGCGCACTGCGGTGAGACGGATGTGGACTCTGCGGGGACTGCTGCTTCCCCAATTGCCGTGCGGTTGTTGGGGACAGACCGCTACAGATCGACCCACTCCGCTGGGGCCGAAGCCGGATTCACGCAGTTACTCGGCGGACGACGTCTCCTTGGCGGGTGCGAGCTTGGGGACCAAGGACAGGAGCAGCGTGCCGATCAGCAGGAAGCCGGCGCCGAGCAGGTAGGCGTTGCGGTAACTGGCATCGCTGTAGAACTGGGTGCCTTGCACGACGGTGCCCTCTTTGGCCAGGGTGACGAAGACAAGTTGAGTGCCGATGGCGCCCGCGACGCCCTGGACGATGAGGTTCACGCCGCTCGCGGTGCCCTGCTCGTGCGGCGCGACGACGCGGAGGATCATGACGGGGCCACAGGACACGATCGCGCCCAGGCCTAGCACGAACACCGCGCTACCGAGCACCACATGCCACGTGTCGTCGTGCCACATCGCGAGAAACGTCAGCCCTGCGGCACCTACCAGCGTTCCGACGAGGGTGGGGATCCGAGCGTCGAACCGACGCAGGAGTAGGCCTGTCACAAGCGCGGTGACGAGCATGAGGATGCTGCCCGGCATGCCGATGACGGCCGTCTTCGTCGCGGACACACCGAAGCCTTCCGAGACACCCGGGATCTTGGGATAGAGCAGCAGCAGCGACGTGATCAGCGACGCACCACTCGCCAGACCGGCGACGACGCCGTTGACCAAGAGGACACTCCACACCGGGCGCCTGGACAGCATCCGCGTGTCGACCAGGGGGTGCTTGGCCCTGGACTCGACGACAAGAAATGCGGCGAAGGCGAAGGCCGTTCCAAACACGTACGCGAGGAACTTGCCGCTGGTCCATCCCCAGGCCGCGCCGTTGCCCAGTGCGTAGGTGATGGCCGCCGCGCCGCCCCCCAACAGCAGACCGCCGAGCCAGTCGACGGGAACGCGCGGAACGCGCAGGGAGCTCTCCGGAACCAGCGCTGCGATCAGCACGAAGCTGAGTGCCGTGCACCCGGCGATGAACCACAGCACACCGCGGAACCCGTGGTTGTCGAGCAGCCAGCCGGACAGGAACGGTCCCCCGAGGGCCACCACGCCCATGCTGCCGCCGACCAGGCTGCTGACCAGAGCGACGTGCTTGGGCGGGAAGACGTCCCGGATGAGGGCGTATACCAACGGCGTCATGACGCCGTAGAAGCCGGCCAGGCCGCGGCCGATCAGGAGGACTTCGTAGCTGGTCGCCATCGCAGCGATCACGTCGCCGACGAGGCCGATCGCGGACACCGCCAGCATCACGCGCTTCTTGCCGAAGAAGTCGCCGAAGCGCACCGCGAAGGGAGCGACCACAGTGCTGACAAGGGATACCACGAGCATGAACCAGGCAATGTCCGTGGTGTGGAAGTGCAGCGCGACGCCGGCCTGTGCGTTCGAGCCGAGTAGGCCGGCGGCGGTGAGTACCTGCGCCGGCCAGATCAGAGCCACCAAGGCGGCGGTCAAACGCAGCCCCAGGCCGTTCCCACCACCCTCAGGACTTGTCGCGGTATGGCGGGACGCCGTGGCGGGGGGCGCAGGAGTGTCGGCGGATGTTGTCATGGCGGGTTCTCTCTCACGAAGACCGGCTGCGCGTATGCCGAGTTGCGGCAGTCCGTCGCGAGATGGCAGGTCGACGGACGGGCCATCCGGCGTTGGCGCGGTGCGGCGGCGCGCGGCGTGGTCGTTGACGGGTCCACGTCTGGGGCGCCAGCGGTGAGGAGGCGGCATGAGAACGATTCATGCCCCGCGGGCCAAGATTTCCGATGGGTCGACCACCGGAGATGCGCGGCAGCGTAGCCCGCGAATCCGTCGTGCGCCAGAGATCCAGCTTGCCGTCTTTCGCCGCCCCGAAGACGGCGCCGCATTTTTGTGTATCTGGTACGCAGCATTCATGTCCGCATGTCTATGCAGCGAACGTTGCATTGCGCTAGCGTTTCAAATCCCTGACCGCTGATGACGACGTGGTGGCGAACGATGCAGACAACCTCGTTACCCGACGGCTTACGCGGCCGCCGCAGGCCCGAGCGGACACCCGGTATGAGGAGACCGGGCGTTTGGTCTCGGGCACGGCGGCACCGCCCATCCCAGCACTGCACCTTCTCCGTGCGATCCCAGGCAAAGCATCCGCCGGACCGAACGGCTGCTCGCGCGCACGAGATCCACGGCGGCCGGTCGCCGGCTGTGGCCGGCGACGGTCTGACCTTCGACGACCACAACTGGAGTGCGCACCATGCCCCTGGCGTATCACCCCGACCTCACCGCTCCGATGGCGGTCATCAAGGCCGTCACCGACAACCTGCCGCCACTGCCACCGGGTGATTGGAAAGCCCTCCGGGCCGGCACCGAGCAGTTTCAAGTCTCCACAGGCGCGGAAGGGTCACTGCCTGACGACGTCTTGTGGACCGACTACTCGGTCACCGTCTCCGACGGCGCCTCACTCCTGCTCCGGTGGATCACTCGCCGCGGCTCCGCGCCCGGATCCGCGATCCTGTACCTGCACGGTGGCGGGATGATCATGGGTGACGTCGAGCAAGCCACACCTCTCGTCGCCGGGTACGTCCACGACAGCGGGGTGCCCTTTCTCGCGGTCGACTTCCGCAACGCACCCGAAGTGCCCGGGGCCACACTCGCGGAGGACGCGTTCGCCGGCCTCGGCTGGCTCGTCCGCCACGCCGGTGAACTCGGCGTGGATTCGGCCCGTATCGTGGTCATGGGCGAGAGCGGCGGGGGCGGTATCGCCGCGGGGACGGCGATTCTGGCCCGCGAGCGCGGCGTTTCCCTCGCAGCGCAGATCCTGGTGGCCCCGATGCTCGACGACCGCACCACCGAACCCGACCCGCAGCTGGCGGCCTTGGTCACCTGGAACTATGACGCGAACCAGGCCGCCTGGAGTGCCGTCCTCGGTGATCGAATTGGTGGCCCTGATGTTCCTGCCACTGTGGCGCCCGCCCGGCTCGTGGATGCGACGGGCCTCGCCCCCGCCTACATCGACGTCGGAACGGTCGACATCTTCCGTGACGAGGACATCGCCTACGCGGTCAAGTTGCTCGGTGCCGGCGTCCCGGTCGAACTTCACCTGTATCCGGGCGCACCGCACGGGTTCGAGGGGCTCCAGCCGACGTCCGAGCTGGTCGCCTTGGCCAAGCGAAACCGCATCGCCGCGATCCTCTCGGTCTAGCCCGCCAAACCGGTCGCCCATGCCCCGGGGGACCCGGCCGGATCGCCGGCTTGCCTGGTCGCCGCCGGGGGCGTCCGGCCCCGGACCCTCCCGGCACGGCGATCAGATGGTCGCATACGCTGTGGCAAGGCAGGCCGGCAGGAGGAACACCGTGCGCGAGAACGACCCGAGATTCCGGCGGTCGAGGCGTCTGATGCGGGAGGCTCTCGTCGAGCTGGCCCGGGAGGGACCCGAGAACCTGACGGTTTCGGCGATCTGCCAGGCGACGGGGGTGGACCGCGCCACGTTCTACCGGCACTTCCCCGACCTTGAGCACCTGGTTGCCGACACGCTGGCATATCTCGCCGACGAGTCGGCCACCCGCTGGGAAACGTCGTCATCGGGTGGTACGGCGCGCGGACCCGAAAGCTCCGCTGTCGTCCTCTCGCAGTACTTCGCCCACATCAAGGAGAACTGGGCGCTCTACCGGTGGGCGCTCGGCGGGAGCGGAAGCGCTGCCGCACTCCACGGGATCCTGGACCGTACCCGGCGGGCGATCGAATCCGAGCTCTTGGTCGTCCACCAGGGCGAGCCGGAGACCGACCTTCACCGTCGTGCCACCTTCGCGGCCGGCGCAGTGCTGGGCACGATTCTGGGCTGGCTGGCAGAGCCCAACCCCGCGCCGGCGGAGGAGATGGCGGCTTGGACGGTCTCGGAGATCGACAGCCGCCTGGTCTACCCGGCGCTCGCCCCGCTCGGCGGCCAACCGCGGCGTCCGTGACAGCCGGACATCGACCGCGGCGAGGGCATCGGCGCGCGATCGCGATCTGAAACAGGCAGGGCAGCCGTTGCGTGCCCCCACCACGCGGCAACGCCGCCGATCCTCGCCTCGCGAGGATCGGCGGCGGTGGAGTTTTTCGTGATTTGGTGCATTACGAGTGCTGGAGTGTGCACGACCAGGTCGTTGTGCCAGGAGCGGCATCGTGCTCTTGACCGTCGGGAAGAATTACGCGGGCCGTGCTGCCGGGCGGAACGGTCACATCGAGGGTGAAACGGTCGGCGTCGCGTTCCCAGCGTGTGGCGATCGTGCCGTGCGCGCTGTCGAGCGAAGCCTCGGCCCAGGTCAGGCCGCCGCCGGGCACCGGCTGCACGACAAAGCGACGGTAGGCGGGACTGTCTTCCAGCAGACGGATCCCGGATGTGTGCGTGTGCAGGAAGTGGATGACCGCGCCCTTGCTGTAGTGGTTCAGCGAACCGGACGCGATGCCGTCCTCATCGATACCCTCCCAGTTCTCCCACACAGTTGTGGCGCCTCGGGCGGTCATGGCAAGCCATGACGGGTAAGTCCGCTGCAGAAGAAGTCGATAGGCGACGTCGGCGTGGCCGTTGTCGGCCAACACCGGTAGGAGCAGCGGGGTGGCGAGGAATCCGGTGGCGAGGTGGCCGCCTGCCTCCGCGACCAGGTCGGCCAGGTGTGCCGCAGCGGCTGCCCGAAGGTGCTCGGGGACCAGTTCGAAGGCGAGGGCGCGGACGTACCCGGCCTGGCTGTGCGACGTCACCCTTCCGTCGGCGGACAGGTACTCCGTGCGCCAAGCGTCACGGATCCGCTCGGCCAGGTCGCGGTACGCGGCGGCCCGGTCCTTCATCCCCAGGACCTCGGCGATTTTGACCATGGTGCTTACCGAAAGGAAGAAGTACGCGGTGCCGATCTCGCCCTTGTCCGCGGTGAACCAGACCATGGGGTCGGACATGACGGGGTCGACCCAAGTGCCGTCGTCAAGGCGTTTCTTCGGCTCGGTCCATTCTCCCCAGTGAAAGGTGCCGTCCCACAGGTACTGCTCGTGGGCGGCGGGCTCGGGGGAACGGTCGATCCGCGTTTGGTGGCGCTTCTCGCCGGCGCTGCGGGTCTGGAAGTCGACCCATGCGGTCATCGAGGGCCACAGGTCGCGCAGCACCTGCTCGTCGCCGTAGACGGTGTGCAGGGTCCACGGTACGAGCACTGCCGCGTCTCCCCATCCCGCCGAGCCGGTAACGCCGTCCATGACCGGGTCCGCTTGCCAGCCCGCCGGTCCGCTGGGCGAGATATTGACGATGCGGCCGTCCGGAAGCTGCTCCTCGGCGACCGCCCGGAGCCAACGGGCACTGAATCCGGCGACGTCGTAGAGGAACGACGCCGTCGGAGCGTACAACTGGAAGTCGCCCGTCCATCCCGCGCGTTCGCGGGTCGGGCAGTCGGTGGGCACGTCTACCGCGTTGCCACGAAAGCTCCAGACCGCGGCCTCGTAGAACCGGTTGAGCTCGTCGTCGCTGCACCGGAACCGGCCGGTGCGACGCAGGTCGGTGTGCACGACGACGCCGGTGACATCGTCGACCGTGAGTGGCCCGGGGTGCCCCTCGACCCGTACGTACTGGAAGCCGTGCACCGTATGTCGGGGCTCGAAGACGTCATCCGGTCGGCCCGCGGAGACGACCTCGTCGATCTGGTGGAAGCTGACTGACGGCATTCCCGGAGCCTCGCCGCCGAGGTGCTCGGTCGTCAGGTCGCCGTTCACGTCCAGGTGTTCGCCATGGTGCAGCCTCAGTGCGGTGCCTGCCGGCCCGAGGCCGGCTAGTCGGACCCAGCCGGAGATGTTCTGGCCGAGGTCGACGATGTGGCGTCCGGGGGCGATCTCGGTGACCGACACCGGGCGGATCTCCTCCACACGGCGGACAGCGGGCGCGGCCGACCAGGCGAGCGTCTCGGTGGCCGAGTCCGCGATGCGAACCGGTCGCCCGTCGGCGGTGGGAAGCCACGGGATCCGCAGATCCCGTGCCTCGCCGGTCATCAGGTCGGCCCGGGTGATCTGCGACGGTCCGGCCTGCCAGGTCTCGTCGGTCGTGACGACGACGCTCGCGCCGTTTTCGCAGACCACGTGCAGCTCGGCGAAGAGGGAGGTGTGGCTGCCCCAGATGTTGGTCTTCTGGAACACGCCGTTGCGGCCGCGATACCAGCCGTCCGACAGCAGGGCGGAGATCGTGTTGGCACCCGGACGCAGGTATCCGGTGACGTCGTACGCCTGGACGTCCACGGTCTTCTCGTAGCTGGTGGTGCCTGGGCTCAATTCCCGGTCGCCGACGCGCTCCTGGTTGAGGAACGCTTCGTACACCCCGTGGGCAGTGGCGTACAGGCGGGCGGACCTCACTGGGGACGGCAGCTCGAATGCCCTGCTCAGATGCCACACCGGCCGATCGGCCTCGGCGATGGCGTCGCCCTCGTCCGGGCCGATCCACCGGGCCTGCCATTCACCGTGGTCGAGTACGCCGGTCTCGAAGGTGTGCCAGTCCGACCATGTGCTGGGGCCTGCGTCGGTCACGGCCTGAACCCGCCAGCGCACCGGCTGGCGACTGCCGAGGGGTTCGGCGGGCCAGGCGGCGAGGACGTGCTCGTCGGACTCCCGGATGAACTGGCGCACTTGGTCGCCGCTGTCCACCTCGATAATGCACGCGATCTGCGCGGCCGCACCGGCAGGCAGGGTCCAGGACAGGCGGGGAGTCGACGTTCCGACGCCCAAGGGCTCGGGACCGTGCTCGACTCGCAGATCTGCGGGCGCATTCGCAAAGCTCATGGGTTCCTTCTCGGGGCGACTTGGTACGCCGACGGGCCCCGGGCTCCTTCGCGACGGTGGCTCGAAGATGCCCGGTCGCAACTTCGGGCGCGGTGGCGACACGCGGCCGGGCGGGATGCGGCGAAACTCTTATGCAGCGACTGTTGCATTGCGGGGAGGTTTCGTCAATGCTTCCTCTGAGTGGCCTGTGCATACACGCACCTGCGGCGGAGGCATGCCCGCTTGCAAAGGCGCGGCGGCCCGTGGCGGCCAAGGCCAATCTGTCTCTGTGTGCCTCTCCCGCGCGAAAGGAATCGGCATCCATATGACGCAATCGCCCAACGGCCTCGAGGGGCCGGTGGCTGGAGGACGGGGACAACCGTTCTCGGCCTCGGTCATCGACCTGGCGCCGCACGGCTACGAGGAGATCGAGTACTTCATATCCGGTCACGCCTCGCGGTTCGCCCCAGCCGACGGCGCGACCTTCGAACAGCACGGCCGGTGGAAAGCCGTGGCTGGCGAGCCCACGCCGTACCGAACACGCATCCTTGTCCGGAGGCCGTCCCCGGAACGGTTCAACGGGACTGTGGTCGTCGAGTTCATGCAGGAGTACTTCGGCGTCGAACGCGACACCAACTACCGTTGGAACGCCGAAACCCTCGTCCGCGAAGGCTTCGCCTGGGTCGGCGCGTCGCTCCACCACGAAGGCGTCGACGTCCGCGGCCGCACCGAACTCAGCTTCGGAGACGTCAAGTTCCAGACCGGACCTGCGCTCGCCGAATGGGATCCCGAGCGCTATGGCTCGCTCGTGCTGCCCGACTCGGACCTGTGCTACGACATACTCTCCGACGTCGGCCGGGCAGTGGGCCCCGACCGTGGCGCCGTGGGGAACGACCCGCTCGCGGGCCTCGACGTCCGCCGGGTACTCGCGGTGGGCAACACGATCGCCGGCGCGCGGCTCCAGCAGTACATCAACGCTGTGCACCCACTTCACCAGGTCTTCGACGGATTCTTCCTCCAGGACCTGAAAGACGAGCACCTCACTCTTTCCGCGGGCGCGACGCCGCCGCCCGGTCCGTGGATCCGCACGGATGTCGATGTACCGACCATCGTGCTCAACACCACCACGGCGGCCATGGACACCACCCGTCAGACGGAGGGCCCGTTCCTGCGGTTCTGGGAGCCGGCCGGCAGCTCTCACACCACCGGACCCTTCATGGCGCGCGTTGCGGAGGTCACCAAGCGGGACCTCGACGCGGACACGCCCCTCGGGCCGCCTGAGAGGGCGAACACCTTCCCCGTCCACTACATCTCCGGCGCCGCGTTGGTCGCGCTTCACCAGTGGGCGGCCGGCGGCGAAGCGGCGCAAACCTTCCCGGTCATCGACCGCACCGGGGAAGGCCCGGACGCCCTCCCTCCCTTCGACGAAGTCGGCAACGTCGAGGGCGGCCTGCGTACGCCCTGGGTGGACGTACCAGTTGCACGCTACGAATGGCGCGGCGACTCCCTGGGCGGCTCCGGACGGACGTTCCCTTTCTCCGACGATGAACTCGCCAAGCTCTACGGGACACCCCACGAATACCGCCGGCGGTTCGCGGCCGCGGCGCACGAAGCCGAACGCCGAGGCGTGCTCCTTCCCGAGGACGCGCTCACGGCCATCGAGGACTCACGAAAGGTGCAGTGGTAACGACCATGCGATTCCAGGACAAGCGGGTATTCATCACCGGAGCGGCGTCCGGCATCGGCGCCGCCACATACGAGCTTTTCCGCCGCGAGGGCGCCCGCGTCGTCGGTGTCGACGTCAACGCTTCCGATGACCTCCTGCACTGCGACGTCGCCGACCCCGAATCGGTAACGCGGGCCATGAAGGAGACCGTCGACGGGCTCGGTGGGCTCGACATCTGCGTCAACGTCGCCGGCATCAACGCCATGGTGTCCTTCGAGGACATGACGCTGGAGGTGTGGCAGAAGATTCTGGGCGTCAACGTCACCGGTCCCATGCTGGTGACCAAGGCTGCACTGCCCCACCTCCGGGAGAGCCGCGGAAACGTGGTCACGGTCGCCTCGATCTCGGGCATGCGGGCCCAGCCCTACTTCTCGGCATACGGGACGTCGAAGGCCGGATTGCTGAACCTCATGAAGTCGCTCGCGGTCGAACTGGCGGCCGACCAGGTGCGCGTCAACTGCGTGTGCCCCGGGGGAGTGGGGGCACTGCCCTCCCCGGACGAGGCCGCGCAAATCCCCGGGCTGGACGGCATCGACCTTTCCCTGCTGATGCGCATGCAGGGCGTCCTTCCCGGTGTCACCGAGCAGGCCGACATCGCCGAGGCCATCGCCTACCTCGCCTCCGACGCCGCCCGCTCCGTCACCGGCGCCGCACTGGTGGTCGACCGCGCGACGGTGTGGTGACCGATCCGGTGGCGCCGCCGCCCGGCGTGGGCAAGGTGTCGGGCGTGCGCGGGGGAGGCGCTCGTGCCCGCCTGGCACCGAGGCCAAGCATCAAGGACGTGGCTCAGGCTGCCCGGGTGTCAGTCGGAACGGTTTCCAACGTGATCAACCACCGGGATGGCGTGAGCGACGAGTTGCGGCTGCGCGTGCGTGCGGTGATCGACCGGCTTGGATACGTCCCCAGCGAGTCGGGCCGTCAACTCCGCGTGGGGCACAGCCGTCTGGTGGCGCTGGTGGTGCTGGACGCGTCGAACCCGTACTTCGCCGCCATCGGCGCATCTGCCGAACGTGCCTTCCGCGACGCAGGCCTCGGCCTGATGATCTGCAACACCGCCGGGGACATCCATCAGGAGGCCGACCACCTCGGGATGCTGGTCGAACAGCGTGTGCGCGGAGTTCTGCTCGCTCCCGCGGACCCTCGGCAGCAGAGCACCGAGATACTCCGCAGACACAAAATCCCGTTCGTCCTGGTCGGCCGCACGCCCGCGGACGGAGACGGGTGTTCGGTCTCCGTCGACGACATGCAGGGCGGCGTCCTGGCTGTTCGTCATCTCCTTGTGGCGGGCCACGGCCGGATCGCGTGCGTGATGGGTCCGGCGCATCTCACCCAGGGACAAGATCGGCATCGAGGTGCCCAAGCCGCCCGCCGTGAAGCGGGCGTTCCACTCGATGCCCTGCATCGGATCGACTGTACGTCCTTCGATATCGAATCCGGGCGGGACGCCGGCGCGCGGGTGCTCGCCCTCCTGCCACGTCCGACTGCCGTGTTTTGCGCTAACGACTTGCTGGCCCTCGGCGTCCTGCAAACTCTGTGGGCAGCAGGTGTGCGTGTTCCCCACGACGTTGCTCTCGTCGGGTACGACGACATCGAATTCGCGGCCGCCGCCGCCGTGCCTTTGTCGTCCGTCCGGCAACCGGTCTCCCGCTTGGGCCGCGCGGCCGCCGACCTACTGATATCAGAAACGCGCTCCGGACCTGTCGGTGAACACCGGCACCAACGGCTTGTGCTGCAGCCCGAACTGGTGGTGCGGGACTCCAGCCGAATTTCCCCGTCTCTCGTATCTCCTCGCCATCGGTGAGATCCAGAAGGAACGTCGTTGAACGTCAACCCCATCGTCCCGGGCTTCTACCCGGACCCGTCCATCTGCAGAGTCGGCTCGGACTACTACCTCGCTACGTCCAGCTTCGAATATTTTCCCGGCGTGCCCCTCTTCCACAGCACCGACCTGATCCTTTGGGAACAAGTCGGGAACGTGCTCGACCGTGCCGGGCAGCTCAAGTTGCCTGTGGGCCCCGCTCAGGCCGGTTCAGGCATCTGGGCTCCGACACTGCGGCAGCGCGACGGCCTGTTCTTGATGGTGACCACCAACGTCACCGAGCCGGCCAAGGGCCACCTGCTCGTCCGGTCCACGGACCCTGCCGGCGATTGGAGCGACCCGATCCACACCGACGGAGCCGTGGGGTTCGACCCGGATCTGGCCTGGGAGGAGGACGGTACCTGCTATCTGACCTGGGCCTCGGCGTCACGCGGGATCCTCCAGGCACAACTCGATCCGGATTCCGGCCGACTCCTGTCGGAGCCGCGGAGCTTGTGGAGCGGTACTGGACTGGCCAGCCCCGAGGCACCCCACTTGATCGCTCGGAACGAGTGGTGGTATCTGCTCATCGCTGAAGGCGGCACAGAGCGGGGCCACGCTGTCTCAGTCGCCCGATCGCGCTCGATCACCGGCCCGTTCGAAGGCTGTCCGGCCAATCCGATCTTCTCGCACCGCAGCACCACGCACCCTGTGCAGAACGCCGGCCATGCAGACATGATCGAACTACCGGACGGGCGCTGGGCAATGGTCTACCTCGGTGTCCGACCACGAGGCTCCGTACCGCAGTTCCATGTCAACGGTCGAGAGACGTTCCTGGCAGGCATCGACTGGATCTCGGACTGGCCCGTGGTAGTGGAGGACGCCTTCACCGTCCCCGCGCACCCGACCTCGTTCGTCGACAACTTCACCGGGCCGCAGCTGCATCCTCGCTGGGTCTCGCCTGGAGTGGACCCCGCAACATTCGTACGCCGCGTGGCCCCTGATGCGACCGGCGGCGTGACCCTCCTTGCGGGACGAGCCTCGGAGGCGCGAGAAGCCGAGCGCCTGCTCGCTGTGCGAGCCCGGGACGCCGCCTGGCAAGCCGCGGCAACTGTGCCGGCGGGGGACGCGGCTCTGGTCGTCCGCATCGACGATGCCCACTGGGCGGCGGTGGAACGCCACGGCGACAGCTTGTCCGCGCGCATGGTCGTGGGTCCGCTCGACCAGCGGCTCGGCACCGTCACCGGAGTTGACCCCGACCGCCCTCTCGCGATCCGCACCGTCGACACGGACGATCCGGAAAGGCTGCGCAACGGCCCTGACCGGATCCACCTCGGGTACCTCCGCGACGGCAATTTCCACACCTTGGCGGACGTTGACGGGCGCTATTTGTCGACCGAGGTCGCAGGAGGCTTCACCGGCCGCGTCATCGGTGTGGAAGCGCTCGGCGGCGACGCCGTCCTGCGCAGATTCGAGTACGCGGCCATCCCCACGGTGGTGAACGCCTGACCTGACCGCAGTTCGCACGGACACCGTGCGCCTCAGGGGCCCCGGCCCGGTTGCTGCGGCATATATATTAGGTAGACTGGCCTACCTAATACGAAAGGTCGGAAATGATGAGTGCTGTCGATGCGGGCGGGACACCGTCCGGGAAGAAGCGGGGGAGCGCGCGCGACCGGCTGCTCAGGGCCGCAGCGCGGCGCTTCTATGCGGATGGTGTGGCAGCGACAGGGATCGACACGATCACCGCCGAAGCGGGCGTGGCGAAGATGAGCCTGTACAACAACTTCTCCTCGAAGGCCGACCTGGTCTTGGCTTATCTCGATGCCCGGCATGAGGAGTGGTTGGGGCTGTACCAGCAGCGGCTGGGGGATGCCCGACCGGGACGCGCCGGCGTCCTTGCCGTCTTCGACGCCTACGCGGATCACGCGGCTTTCGCCTATGAACGCGGTTTCCGCGGCTGCGGCTTGCTGAACGCCGCCGCCGAGTTGCCCGCGGGGGACCCGGGGCGCGTCACCGTCCGTAGGCACAAGGAGGAGGTCGAGTCCCTGCTTGCCGGGCACCTCGAGCAACTGCTGCCTGAGCGTCCGGACGACGCGCGCGTGTTGGCGGAGCATCTGTCGTTTCTGTTGGAAGGCGCCATGGCGCGTGCGGGGTTGGATGGCTCGGACACGCGTCTGCGGCACGCGCGGACGATGGCGGTCGACCTCATGGACAGGCTGTGACGCGGTCGGCCGCGCCCGGCGTCGGTTCGGTCGGCCTGGGGTCGTTCTGCGTGCTCATGGCGTCGGTGCTGTGGGGCACAACAGGAACGGCGGCCACGCTTGCTCCGGGCGTGGGCCCGCTTGCGATCGGGGCAGCGGCCATGGGCCTGGGCGGACTGCTGCAGGCCGTGACGGCCGCTCCGCGCATCGTCCGGGAAGCTCCCCGACTGCGCTCGCAGCGCAGTGTGCTGCTGCTCGGAGCGGTGGCGGTGGCGATCTACCCGCTGGCGTTCTACAGCTCCATGCACCTCGCGGGCGTTGCCGCCGGGACTGTGGTCTCGATCGGCTCGGCACCACTCGCCTCGGCTGTGGTCGAGCGAGTCGTGGACGGGCGTCGCCTGACGCGCCGTTGGATGCTCGGCGCCGGCTTGGGGTTGTCCGGGACCCTGCTGCTGTGCGTCTCCGAAGCGGCGAATGCACACTCCGGTCCCGGCGCGGGGTCCGCGAGCAGGACCGTGCTCGGTGTCGGGCTGGGGCTGATTGCCGGACTCACCTACGCCCTGTACTCGTGGGCAGCGCACCGCATCATCAGCCGAGGCGTCTCCTCCGGTGCCGCGATGGGCAGCATCTTCGGCATCGGCGGTGTTCTGCTTGTGCCCGTGCTGCTGACCACCGGCGGGCCACTACTCAACTCCTGGCAGAACGCGGCCGTCGGTGCCTACATGGCCCTGGTGCCCATGCTCGTCGGATACATCCTGTTCGGCTGGGGCTTGGCCCATGTTCCGGCGAGCACGGCGACCACGTTGTCCCTGCTGGAACCCGCGGTCGCTGCGGTGCTAGCCGTCATGATTGTCGGTGAACGACTGCCCCTGATGGGGTGGGTCGGCACAGCGCTCGTCGTCGGATGCCTCGCCGTATTGACCGCACCGTCACGGACTGCTCCGGCGGCGGTGCCCCGAGTTGAGGCACCGCCGCCCAAACGGCCCACCGACGGCCAGAAGCCTCGGCTCGCGGAGACCTCGGGCTCCTGAATCGCCCGCTTGACGGGCGAGTTGGCGGCGTCCCGAAGACCGTCAACGACCGCGCGTCCATCTCGCCTCGTCTCCTGCGATCGCAGTAGACGCAAGTGTCTCTGCGTTTGGGCAACGACGTGCGGGCTCGTGCTCGGCACAGTGACAGGAAGGCCTCGACCTTCTGCCGAGGAGCCGCTGACCCTCGACCCGCCCTGCCGCATCGGCGCCGGTGCGAGGGCACCAGCTCGCGACTCTCCGGAAGATTCATGTCGCCCCTGTCCCGTTAGTGCCTCAAGCACCGACTGCTCGTCGTTCGTGTGTGGGGGTGCTCGTCGGCCTCGGGGTCTCGGCGGCTCTCGGCGGGAGCGCGGTACAGCAACGACTCCAAGATGCCAGACACCGAGTCCGCCACGGCGATCGAACTGATGCAGGCGAACGCCCCCGCGGTGGCGGGCGCCAGCGGAATCGTGGTGTGGCAGACCGCCGACAGCTCGGACGTGACCGCCCCCGAAATCCGCGATCACATGAGTGATGTCCTGGACTCCATCGCCCACGCGCCTGGTGCGGTAGCCGTGGACAGCCCCTACACCACTGCGGGCGCTCATCAGGGGGTCTGTAAATCGAACGGTGTAACGGGGTTGGTGTAGGGGTTAGTTGCGTGCGGCGGACAGGCGTCCGTCGAAGGCGATGTCGAAGGCATTCAAGGCGGCTTTCCAGCGCATGGTCCAGCGTTTGCGGCCGGTGCCGGTGGGGTCGAGGGACATGATCGCCATGTAGACGCACTTGAGCGTGGCCTGCTCGTTCGGGAAGTGCCCGCGGGCCTTGACCGCCCGGCGGATCCGCGCGTTGACCGATTCGATCGCGTTGGTCGAGCAAATGACCGTGCGGATCTCGGTGTCGAAGGCGAGGAACGGGACGAACTCGGCCCAGGCGCTCTCCCAGAGCCGGACGATCGCCGGATACTTCTTCCCCCACGTGTCGGTGAACTCGACGAACCGCTCCAGGGCGGCCTCCTCGGTAGGTGCCTGATAGACCGGCCGCAGGGCCTTGGCGATCTTGTCCCAGTCCTGCCGGCCTGCATAGCGGAAGCTGTTCCTCAGCAGGTGGACCACGCACGTCTGCACGACGGTCTTCGGCCAGACCGCCTCGACGCTGTCGGGCAGGCCCTTGAGGCCGTCGCAGACCAGCATCAGCACGTCCTCGACGCCGCGGTTCTTGATCTCGGTGAGCACGTGCAGCCAGAACTTCGCGCCTTCCGCGCCGTCCCCGGCCCACAAACCGAGGATGTCCCGGTGGCCCTCGGCGGTGACCGCGAGCGCGACATAGATCGGCCGGTTGGCGACCTTCCCGTCTCTCACCTTGACGTTGATGCAGTCCACGAACACCACCGGATAGACCGCTTGAGTTCTATCGGTGGTTGCGAACGCACTGGAAGGAGAGCGTTCGGATGCCCAGGTACGCCCCCAACAAGATGCCGACCGCAGTGAAGAAGCGGTACTTCGAGCTGTTGCGTGAGGGATACAAG
>NZ_BAABHS010000043.1:0-64220 GCF_039542225.1 Yinghuangia aomiensis
TGCCGACCCGCCACGCACACCGCGACGATGCCGCCGTCCACGCCGACGTCGACTTTCCTGACGACGACCGGGACGCCGAGTACCTCGGTGGTGAACGGCACCGCGAGGTGCTCTTCGAGCATCGTGAACAGACCGGTGAGCTGTTCGTCTTCGTTGTAGCAGTCGACGGTGGCCTCGGCCACCATCGCGTGCAAGGCGTCCCGGTCTGGTGCTCGCATGGCCCGACTCTACCGCCGGCCGTCCCCCTACCCCTGGGTGGGCAGGAGGCGGCTGAGAGCGCACGTACGGCTGGTCGTGTCAGGTACGTCGACCGCGGGGGCAAACGACATCCCGGACGCGCCGGTGCTCTTCACCGTCGACGAGTCCGACGTGTACCGCCTCAAGTCCGTGGCTCACCCGTGCTGGGACCGAGCCCGGATCGCCTGAACCGCACCTGGTACTCCGTCTCAGTCCTTCCGTCCCGGGTTGCCGCAAGCCCTTCGGATCGGCGCCGGGGACGAGACGGTTGCGTGTCCGCCGACCACGGGCGAGACGAAGTGGCGAGGTTCGCGATCTACGGCCAAGCGTCGGCCGAGGACCGGGACCCGCTGGCGTCTCAGGGGTAGGCCCTGATGTAGGCGGATTTCTCCGTCTTCTCCTGTCCGTGTCGGTTGCTTTGTCTAGCCTTGAGACGAGGTGACCGCGAGGCCGCCGGGCGACGGCGGTTGGGGCAGAGGTGGGGGCTCATGGCTCGTCGTAAGTCGATCACGTCTCATTTGCTCGATGCGTACCAACAGCGCCAGAAGGTCCGCGAGCAGGAACAGCGCCGCATCGCGGCCGAGGAGGCCCGCGTTGCGGCCGAGTCCGCGCGGCAGGCCAGGGCTGAGGAGCAAGGCGAAGCAGCAGAAGCAAGCGGCCGCCGAGCGCAAACGCCTGCGGGACGAGACCGAACGACGCCGCGAGCAGAAGCGCATCGACACGGCCGAGCAAAAGGCCAAGCAGGAACTCGCGCGCATCCGCCAAGACGCCGAGCGCCGAGAGGCCGCACGCGAGCGTGACAAGCAGCGAGTCGTGTCCGAGTCGGCCAAGGAAGCACAACGCCTGGCCGTGGAGCGGATGATGAGCCTCGCGGAGGAATCAACCCAGCAGGCTGCGGCTCGGGTCGCGGGGTTCGAAACGCTGTTGACCCGTCGATGCCTGGACCTCTCCGATCACCGACGCGCAGTCGGCCGCAACTTCGATGTCGGTGGGCCGGAAGATATGGCGTGGTCGGTGTGCGAGGTACTCGCCCATCCGATCCACGAAGCGGGCGAGCGGGAGCAGTGCCGTGCCACCTATGCCCCCGAACAACGGCAGCTCGTGGTGGAGTTCGAGCTTCCCCGGCAGACCGTGGTCCCGACCGCCTCGGGGTACCGATACGTCAAGGCCCGTAACGAGATCGCCCCTCAGCCCCGCAAGGAGGCCGAGGTGAAGGCCATCTACGGTCGGCTGGTCGCCCGGACAGCCCTCCGGATCCTCGACCAGTCCTTCCGTACCACCCCGCCGCAGCTGGTCGACACCGTGGTCTTCAACGGCCATGTCTCCGCGAAGGACCGCGCCACAGGCAGACCGATCCGTCCGTGCCTGATCAGCGTCGAGGCCTCTCGTGACAGGCTCGATGAACTGGAGCTGGACGAAGCCGAGTTGGACTCGGTCTTGTGCCTACGATCACTGAACGCGATCGTGTCCCCGCACCCCTTCGACCTCGAAGCCGTGCGCCCGGTGATCCAATTCGACCTGTCCCGGTACAAGTTCGTCGATGAGGTCGATGTCGTCGCCGGGATGGACGCTCGCCACGACCTGCTTACCGTCTCCCCGGGAGAGTTCGAACATCTGATTCGCCGACTGTTCGAAGCCGCAGGCATGAAGGCCTGGGTCACCCAGCAATCCAAGGACGAAGGCGTCGACGCCGTCGCCGTGGTCGAAGACCCGCTCATGAGCTTCACCTGCGTCATCCAGGCCAAGCGCTACAGCAAGGTCGTCGGCCTGGAAGCGGCCCATGCTCTGGCCGGTGTCATGGAGGACAAGAACGCCGGTAAGGCGATCCTCGTCACCACCTCATGGTTCGGCAAGGCAAGCCGTGACTTCGTCCAGCGCCACGGCCGCATCGAACTCATCGACGGCCGCGGCCTCAAAGCCATGCTCGCCGAGCACCTCGGCCTGGACGTCCTCATCAGCCTCCCCAAAGTCCCCCCGGGCTGGGATCGCCACGACATCACATGACTTCCACGTGACGCGCCGCAACACCCCGGATGAGTGGGTGATCTCTGCGAAGCCGGTACACGGCCTGGTCCGTGACACGGAAGGAGGTTGCCGCGCACAGCACTTGCTGGGCCAAGGCCGGGCCGCCACCGCGCGAAGGCAACGCGCCCGGACCAACCGCGAGCGCCGGCACCACGTCCACGACCTGCTCGGCCAGGGCGGCCGGGGGCACGGCAATTCATGGAGGCGGAAGCCACGCGCACCATCCGGCCCACCAGCCGAACGCCCCCGGATGTGACAGAGACATGAGCCCGGCGCATGCGCCTCCAGGCCCGCGCATGACTGCCGTCCTTCAGCGCGCCGGCCGGCGCCCGGCAGCGGCAGTCGCCTCCTCGCGCCGTAGCAGCACCGCGGGACCCCAGTCCACGATCGGACGGAGCGCATACGCGAACGCCCTTCGGGCCGGGAGACCCGAACCGCCATGGCCGCGACGAAACAAGCACCCGCCGCCGGAACCGGCCTGGCAGCCTGGGCAACCGAATCCCCGAGCAACACCGCCCGGCAGCCGGCTCCGACAGGCCTGCGGTTCGCCTTCTACGGACGGGTGTCGACCGAGGACCATCAGGATCCGGCGACGTCGAAGGGCTGGCAGTTGTTCAACGCCCACGCGCTGACGTCGGGGCACGGCCGGATCGTCGCGGAGTTCTTCGACGTCGGGCACACCCACGTGCTGCCCTGGGCCCGTCGGCCGGACGCCGCGGCGCTGGTCGCCGCCGACCGTCGTAGCTCACCTTGAGGTAGGCCCGGATACGGACACGCCATCCCCAGGCATTCGAGCATGTGCTCGCGTAACGCTGCAGGACGATCTCGCTGACGCTTGCGCGCTTCGCCAACTTCTTTCCCAAGGCGTCGGCAGGGTCCTGGATCAAGAACATGGCGCGGTCGAGCTGCTCCGCGGTCTGCCGGTCTGCGTCTTCCAGGTCGTCGACGTAGTACGACGTGCTCCAGCGACGCGGCTTACGCAGACTTGCGTGAGCACTGCACGCGTCAAGCCGCAAATCCACCGACGGGTACTTGCGTCGTTCGCCGTTCACGGTCGCGCGTGTAATGAAGAACCTTGCCTCGTGGACCGCCAACTCGCCAGCCGCCCCCGGTCACTGTGCATAGAGGTACTGGGGTCTGGATCTCATCAAGGTCTGCGTCCTCGAACTCCGGCATCGAATCCCCCAGGTGCGTCGGTTGCGTCTGCGAGCACCGCACTGCGCGGGCGTGTCCAGTAAACGGCTGAAATTTGGTTCCTGGCTGCTGCCGGGAACCGGTATCGCGCCCGCCTTCTGCCAGGGTCACGCGGGTTTGCCGGCCATGAAAATCCAGTCGTCGTCGACGCGGATCGCGGTGACCAGTCGCCCGGGGGTGCGGAGCCATGGGTACGCCTGAACGAAGCGGGTCAGGCTGTCCATCGAGACGACCGCGCCGTTCTTCCGTTCCGCCACTTCCATGAGCCCGGTCATGCTCGCCGGGCCTGATGGATCGGGGAGGATGACAAAGTCCCCGCTAGTGTCCCGTGCCGCCTCTATCGCTGCAGGGTCCTGGTCCTCCATCAGGTCGAGCAAGTGGTCGCCCACGACGCAGATGACCCGGTGCTGCGGGTAATCCCGGCGGAGCGCCGCCATCGCGCTGGAGACGAGGGCGAAGTCGGGCGGACGTTTGCCAGCGTCGCGGCGCCCGGCGTAGGCGATTGAGGTCCCGTCCAATAGCAACGTCGGCAGTGCTTCGGCCGGAGCCGCGGCAGTCGGCCGCACCTCGGCAGGGCGACCTGCGGGGGGGCGGGGTGCGGGCACCGTCGGCGTGCCCGGGGGTTCACGGCGCTGCGCGGGTTCGATGATCCGCGACAGCAGCTTGGCCATGTCGCGGTCGAGGCCATGTGCCAGTGGTGTCCCATCCGGCCCGAAGCAGTCGAGTTCCTTGTCCAGCACGACGGCACCGTTGTTCCGGAGCGTGGCACGGACCTTGAGGATCCCGCTGCGGTCATACCGGTAGTCGACATCGAAGCGGTTCTCGTCCGGCGCCAACGAAGGTCTGGGAATGGAGAGTTCGAGTCGGGCGAGAGGAAACGTGCGTTCATCGTCCGCGGCTCGGCTGCTGTCGCCTTCCACAATGTCGAGGAGGACCTTGGACGCGCCCTGCACCGCCGGCTGCGCGCTCCGGCTGCCCCGGGCCGGGAGCGTCGAATAGCGCGGGATGACCGGGGCGAAACCTATCTGGTCGCCGGCCGGGAAGGCGAGGCCGAGATCGTGGGTCGTGGCCACCGAGATACAGGCGTCGTCGACCAGCCCGTCGATCTCGGCGGCGGCGATCGCCGCGCCCCGGGCGACTGCCGTCATTGGGTGGCAGAGGGCCGAGTCGACCACGTCGATCCCCAAGAGTTCCTCGACCTCGCGGCGAACCAGCGGTATCTGGGACGTCCCGCCGATCAGGAGCACCGCGTCCAACACCTCCGGGCCAAGCCCCAGGTCACCGAGGCACTCCTCGACCGGGCGCAACGCGTCGCGGACCAAGTGCGCGACAGCCTGCTCGAACTCCTCCCGCCGCACGACCACCGACTGGCTACCGTCCGGAGTCTCGAACAGCACCTCCTCGACGCCCGGCTGCGCCAGAGCGATCTTGGTCAGCTCGACATCGCGGCGCCAGCCGCGCCGTTCCCTCCGAGTGAGGTGTTCCGGTATCCGGCCCAGCTTCCGGAGGACCAGCGTCGCCAGCGCCTCGTCGAACTCCAGGCCGCCGAGCGCGGTGATGCCACGCGAGGCACGCTCGTCGAAAATCCCGTCGTAGTGCTCTAGGACGGTCACGTCGATCGTCCCGCCGCCCCAGTCAAAGACCAGGAAGCGGCCCTCGCCGGGGAAGTCATGGGCGTAACTGATGGCGGCCGCGGTGGGTTCGTTGACGAGGGCTTTCACGTTGATGCCAGCCAACCGGGCCGCCGCCCGGGTACGGTACCGGGCCGCGCCCGAAGCGTTCGCCGGGATCGTGACCACAGCCTCGTCGAGATCCCGGAGATTGCGACGTACCCCGTCGCGCATGCGGTCGAACAACGCGGCGGCAACGGCTGTGCTGCGGTACGGCTCGTCGCCGAACCAGACTTCGTGCTCCCCGACGGCGGGCAGCCCACTGCCCGGGGCGTCGCGTCGACCGCCGCCCGCGGCAGTCCTCGGGTGGGAAGCCAGCATGCGCTTGACCGCGTCGACCGGTTCCGACGGCCCGCACTTCGCGGTCCAGCCAAAGCAGAGAGTCCGCTGGACATCGCGCAGCGCGGCCACGGATGGGAAGAGCATGTCGAAACCAGGCCGATTCCACTCGGCAGGCAAGTTGCCGCCGTCCACCGGCACGACCTCGGTGCCGCTGCCTGTCCAGCGCGCCACGACCGAGTTGCTGGTGCCGAAGTCGATGCCGAACGTCATCGCCCTTCCTCCAAAGTCGGCGCCGCGACGTGCCCGGCTCCGACACGTCCTACTCTGTCCTGCGTCCCGGTCTTGTCGGCTGCCGAGGCCGGACGCACCGAAGCCTCCGCGCCTCCCGCCGGCATCAACTTGCCCCGCTGCACGACCCGTCCGGTCGCCGACTCCACGTACGCGGGCGCTACGAGCCGGTAGCCGGCGGGCTCAGCCGACATGCCTTCGCTGCCGGGATCCGCAGCGATGTCGAAGAGCGTCAGATCATCCCAGGTCTCAATGCGCTGCACTCCCGCCCGCCGCAGTTCGGCATCCACCCGTGCCCGCACAGTCGTGAGGTCGCGCGCCTGGCTGACCGTGCGGTCGATGAGCACCAGTTGAGCAAGATGCTGCTCGTAGACGCGCGTGGCCTGCAGCACAGCGGTGCGCAACGCGTCGTCGATCGCAGCTTGCACATGCCGCTGGACCAGGCTGCCCAGCTGTCCGGCGGTCGACATGGCCTGACTGATCGCCTCGTCCAGCTCCTGCACCAGTTTGCTCTGCAACTGTTGCGCGGCAGTCGTCCCCGCCTTGACGGCGGCCTTCTCCACCCGGGGACCGAGTTGGACGGACAGCTTCCGGAACAGCGCCGAGGCATCCGTGAGTTCGTTCACTGCCGAGAAGGCGACATCGGTATCGGACGCCGCGCACGGACTGGAACCGTCCGTCTGCTCGGGTTGCCGGTTCGCGGCTGCGGGGCGGCTCGGCCTCCGGCGGGCGCCTTGCTGCCCGCCGGACGCGGCCTCCCGCCGCGGCACCGGAGATCCGCCGCCTTGCGGGAGCTTTGTCGCGTCGGCAGCCCGCCTTTCGCGCTTATCCGAAATCTGAGCGGCACGTTTGGCGTCCTTGTTCTTAACCATGATCTACCGGATGTTCCTTGTCGTCGTCCCATTGGGCAGCGGGGGACGCCCAGTCCCGCACGGCGTCCGCTCGCCGGTCACGGCGCGCAGCGCTGCGCGGCCTCGTGGATGATCTCGTGCGCCGCATCCTCCGCAAGACGCCGCACGTCCGCGCCCGTCGACACGCCGCTGCGCCGACGCAGCGGTTCGGCCTGGGGCCGAAACCACGGGGAGACGACGGACGGGGCCCGCCACCGGAACGGCTCCAGCGGGAACGCGTAAAGCTCTGGCGCGGATTCGTTCTTGCGCCGGGCGTCCTCACGCCGCTGGATGCGGTCCTTGGCAGCGTTGATCTCTTCGATCCACTCCGTGGGAACGGTCTGGCGCAGAAACCGCCAGGCGGACCGCCAATCCGAGGCGTCGGAGTCGTGGGGGACCCCGAGAGCCAGGTAGGGGTTGAGTACGTCGCGAGGCCTGCCGACATGTTGCAAATGGTCCAGCAGGTCTACGTTCGCGGACACGCGGGCCAGGTACTCGGGCGGTGCGCCGCGCTGCCTGCCAGGGCGTTCCCGTGGTCGACGCTTGGGCCGGATCTGGTCGAGTTGCGTTTTGGCGTGCCTGAGCCGTTCTCCGTTGTCCGACGTAGCGTCGAGATAGCCGAGATAGGCCTGGACACAACGGGCTTCGCGATCGGCCCGCTGCTGCCACCACCTGGTGCTTTCCGAACGCAGGGCCATGGCTTGTACGGATGCCGCGCCGAATGCGGCGGCACCCCCATCGGCCGCCAGAAGCGCATCCACATGTGCGTCGGCAAGGATCCGGTACATCCGCCGGACAGCCGCCCACGCGGTGAACTCGGAGTCGGCGGACAGCACCTGACCGGGCGGCAGCAGCTTTTCCAGGAGGCCCCAGAGCCCTTTGTCGGCGGCTAGGTCGGAGAGCACGCTGCAGTTCGACGTGCATCGGCGCAATCTGCCGACCAAGTCGGCAACGCCGGGCCTGAGCGCGGCCGTCGGCTCGCTTCGAAGCACGGACGTCTCGCCGTCCCGGAAGGACGAGAGGATGCTCCACGTGTCGTGGCCTTCGGACGGTGGGGCTAGTCGTTCTCCCGACGTGAAGCGGCGGCGGCGTGTCTCGTCGTCCCAGCCCAGGTCGGCAACGTCGGTGTCACTCAGCAACGCGGGGGCGATTCGAGCGGTCAGATACACGGCGCGGTCGGCTGGGAGGGCCTCTGTCCCTTTCTGTACCAGAGTTCGTGCGTCATCCGGGTGCAGCCAATCAGCCTCCACGAGATCGTCGAGGAGGTTCAGCGGCAGTTCGCCCGCCAGCCTGAGGCACGCCCACGTAGGGAGCGCCTCGCCTCCGCGGGCTGCGAGCCACGCCGTGAACAACGCCCAAGCGGACGTGGATTCGACACCGTCGAAGTCCGCGCGACCGGCCGTCAATCCCTCGGCGCGCGTCAGCGTGCCTGTGTCCAGGACTGGTAGGCCGGCATGGGTCAGTTCGATCAGATACTCGACGCCGTGCAGCGGCGGAAGCAACTCGATGCAGGACACCACGTCCACCAAACGCGGTTCGTCGGTGGCGGACCCGAGATCACCGAAAACGTCGGAGTCTCCGACATCTGTGGCCAAACGCTGCAACACCGCGACCAAGCGTGCCGGGATCGCTGCCGTTGCCGACGGCCGAGCGTGGGAGAAAACGGCGACCGGCGGCGCAGCAGGCGGTGCCAAAATCCTGGCGGTCTTGCCGGCACGGCGTTCCGCATCGAGCGGCGGCAACTCTCCACGGGCTCGTGCCAACGCACGTTCGGCACGCCGCAATCGCTCGCGCTCACGCAACTGCTCGACGTCGACCGGGCCGTTCTCCACAGGCGCCATGCAGGTCAGTTCCTCATTGCCATGGATGGGCCGATACACGACGTCGGCCTCCGCAACGTTATCCCTCTGCAACGGCCTGGAGGTAGGGGTTCGACACATCTGTCTACTTCCTGGTTGGGCCAGACGCGAGCTACAGCCCTCGAAAGGGTGGCGCACTGCGACCAATTCACCCGCACGAACTACGGGGCGCAGCCCGGCCGGCAAGCCACGAACAGCCGTAGACCGTCATTGCGGATGCGTCTCCTCCCGCCCCGACGGCGCGGAACGCCCGCGCCAACACGGCGCCATCGAGGAAGTCCCGTACAGAAAGGCGAGCTTGAGCATGCAGGGTCGCTGCGTGGTGTGCGTCGCTGACGAGTCCGGGACGGACGCAATCAGAGGTGGCCGGGCTTGGTCCAGGTCGGGGTGAGCGTGGTGGGCGACGCCCCTCGGAAGACGGTCTGCTGTCTTGCGGCGGACCGGGTGAGGCGGTCTGCGCATGTCCGGACGTCGGCAGCCTGCTCGGGGGCGACCGGAGTGGGCCGGGTGCGGTGGGAGGATGCGCGGACGGCGATTAAGGGGTGGGGACGCGTGGGGCGTGGTGAGCGGGACACGGTCGCGGGGGGAGCGCGACTGTACGAGGCGGCGCAGGCAGTGGCCGGTGACCACAGTCGGGCGGTGGAGGCTGTACGCGCGGCGTTGAAGCCGATCCACGACGCCGCGGCCAAGCGGGAGCTTGACGCCATCCCCGTCGCCCGACTGCAGGACCTCACTGAAGGACGCCTGCGGCTGGGGAACCTCGAGAAGAGCGGACTCACCACAGTGGGCCGAGTCCTCGAAGCGGGTCCCTATCGGTTGCGGCAGGTCTCCGGTGTCGGGCAGCGCACCGTCGACCAGGTGCTTGCCGCCGCCCGTCGGCTTTCCGAGGCTGCGCACGAGACAGTGACCGTCCACATTGACGTGGACCGGCCGGAACCGAACACCACGGCGCTCGTCATGGCCTTGCACGTACTGGTGGAGGCGGGCCCGGACGCCCGGCGGGCGGTGGACACGGCCGCCGCTCTGTCGGGACGGCTTGGTCCGTTGCTGGCCGACGCGAGGCCCGCCGCAGGGCGTTTCCGCATGCTTCTGGCTGGTCAGGAGAAGAGGTCGCGCGCCCTGGCGGCCGTAGGCGAGATCCGTTCGCTCGTAGACGAAGCGAAGCAGGCGGGCCTCCCCGAGCTGCTTGCCCAGGCGTCGGTGGACCTGCTCCGCGGATCCTCATCCGACATCGCGGCATGGGTGGACTTCGAGATCCGCTCCGCCGAGTACTACAGCCTGCTTGCCGAGATCTCCGGACGGCTGCCGGACGCGGCCGCCGCCGAGGGATTCTTGCCGGAGGAGATCGCCGAGCGCGTACGGGCCCAACAACTCGACGACGCGCACCGACGGGTCTCGCTGCGTGGTTACCAGGCGTTCGGCGCGAGGTTCGTCCTTGCGCAGCGCAGGGTGATACTCGGCGACGAGATGGGCCTCGGGAAGACCATCCAGGCGATCGCCGTGCTGGCACACCTGGCTGCCGAGGGGCAGACGCACTTCATGGTCGTCTGCCCGGCGAGCGTCATCGTGAACTGGACCAGGGAGATCGAGGCACGCAGCGCCCTGCGCGTCATGGTGCTTCACGGCCCCGATCGGCACGACGCGTTCGCCGACTGGAAGGGCCGGGGCGGGGTCGGGGTGACGACGTTCGACGCGATGCGTGGGTTCCCGACGCCGGGCGGCGGGGAGGTCGGACTGCTCGTCGTCGACGAAGCTCACTCGGTGAAGAACCCGAAGGCCAGGCGGTCCCAGGCCATCGCCGAGTGGACGGAGCGGTGTGAGCGCAGCCTCTTCATGACCGGAACCCCTATGGAAAACAGGGTGGTGGAGTTCCGCAACCTGGTCGGGATGCTCGACCGCGGCGTCGCGGACTCCTTGGGCGCGCGGGACGCGCCGGTCGGATCGGTGGCCTTCCGCAAAGCCGTCGCCCCGGTCTACCTGCGGCGCAACCAGGAGGATGTGCTGACGGAACTACCCAGCCTCCAGCAGACCGACGAGTGGGAAAAGCTGAGCGCATCGGACGAGGAGGCGTACCGGGAAGCCGTGCGTGCCGGCAACTTCATGGCGATGCGCAGAGCCGCGTACATGCGCCCTGCGGAATCCGCCAAGCTGGGTCGGCTCCGCGAGATCGTTCGCGAGGCCGGCGAGAACGGGCAGAAGACCGTGGTCTTCTCCTACTTCAAGGACGTCCTGGGCGTAGTGAAGGACACACTCACTGCGGGTCCCACCGGCGGGACGCCGGTGCTCGGCCCGCTCACCGGCAGCGTCCCGGCCGGGAGGAGACAGCAGCTCGTCGACGACTTCAGCGCCGTCTCGGGACCCGCAGTGCTCCTGGCGCAGATCCAAGCGGCCGGCGTCGGCCTCAACATGCAGGCCGCCTCCGTGATCATCATCTGCGAACCCCAGATCAAACCGACCATCGAGCACCAGGCAGTAGCCCGCGCCCACCGCATGGGCCAGGTCAGACCGGTCCGCGTGCACCGCCTCCTCGCCACCGGAGGCGTCGACGAACGCATGGTGAAGATGCTCGCGGACAAAACCCGCCTGTTCGACGCCTACGCCCGCCGCAGCGCCGTAGCCGAAGCCACCCCGGACGCCGTCGACGTCTCGAACACCGAACTGGCCCGCCAGATCGTCGAAGAAGAACAAGCGCGCCTCGGCATGGCAGGCGACGGGCGCGGCTGACGCAGCCCAGACCGGATACGCCTCCAAGCCCCGTTCACCCACTGCGCCACCACAGAAACTGCTTGGCGGACAACCGTATCTCCGCCTGCGCGGCACTTCGTCGGATCCAACGCGATCGTCATCAGATCCAGCGAACGCTCCGGGGGCAGGTCGTGACGATGGCACCGCGCTTCGCGCACTACGGCGTCTCCGTAGGGCTGCCCGAACTCGGCGGCGCAGTCGACCCGGATGTCGCGGCACACGACGAACTGATGGTGTTGCTGGACATCATCAGCAAACGCGAGGTCGTCCGTGCCCGGGTGCGCGTCGACGGCCGACCGCTCGTCCGCACGACCTCGCTGTGGGCCGAACATTCCATCCATGAGGTCCGGAAGCATGCGATCCCCAGGGCTTCGCCGGTCGGCAGGATCTCGGCCCGAAGGGATCAGCGCCGCGGCATCATCGTGATCCTCGTTGTCACGGCCAGGGCTTCCGCGTCGATCGTGTGGAACCCCGGATTTTTTCGGTACACGGATCTATAGTCATGTCCCCGGACGTAATAGCCCATGCAAAGAGGAATCATGACGTTCATACAGATCACGTACGACGTACCCGTTGAGATCGCCAAGGGGCTGGCGACGGGCGAACTCAGGACGCTCGGCACCGCCGCGATTCGCGACAGCACCGGCATTACTGCTCATATCCGGGAAGTCTCAAGGGTAGTCGGCAACCAAGACTCCGCCGTAGGCGCAGCGTTCGCGAAGGGACTCAGGAAACCCAAGGTCGTCGTCATCGGCCTGGGAGTCGTTGCCCTAGCCGTAGGTGGCGGGGTGGTCGGCTGGGTTGCGAAGCGAAAGCAACAGCCAGCGAAGCCCGAAGTTCCGGAGTGTGTTCAGAGCTACAATGCCGCGCTCGCTGCCTACTTGGAGGCCATTAGCAGCGGAAGTGTGAACTCGGATCTGCTCTCGCAGTTGATCTCCGCTTTGGATGCCGTGAAGGAGAACTCCGACCGTGGCGTGATCGCTCTCGAGTTCTCTGTCGAGGAGTCCGAGGCTCTGGTCAACCTTGTGGCTGACTATACAAACAAGCTTGCCGAAGCGAACTCCGTCGATCCGATCCATCCCGGAGAGACGACGGCAAACCCGGCAAATTGCTCTATTGTCGATTTGCGTCGCTACCTAGTGACTCAGCGGCGGATTTTGACCGGCGCGGCCTAACCTCGATCTTTCGTGACGGGCCTGTGTCTGCTCGTGCAGGTAGGTGAGAACGTCCTCGGTGGGGTCGGTGGCCATGGCGACGGCGAGTTCGTCACGCTGGCCGACACTGTGCTCCTCGGGGCCGGGAACGAGCGCGGAGTCGTACGGGTCTTTGGTGGACCAGAGCTGTACGCCTTGCATGATGGCGAGGTCCGCGCCGGTCACCATGCGGAAGGCTGTGCCGACCAGGAAGGCCGGCGCTAGCCGGAGGCCGCCTGTGATCGAGACGGCCGTGGTGCCGACGGGGAGACGCCCTGGGGCGGCCTCGATGTCCGCCTGGAGCTGCCGCCATGGTGTGCGGTTGGAGGGGCGGCGCTTGGCGAAGTCAGAGTCGCCGTCGATCCAGTCGAGCCTGTGGTCGGCCGCGTCGACCAGTGGGCCTGGCTTGAGGGTGGCAATCGAGAGGACGGCCCGGGCGGGGCCGACCTTGAGGTCCAAGGCGTCAACGGCGGACCTGACCATCTCCTGGGTCAGCGCGCGGTGGCCCTCTCGCACGTCTTCCGCAACCAGTTGGCGCCGCTCTTCATTGCCTGTGCGTCGTGGCGCAAGCCGGTGGCGGCCATGAGCAGCCGGAGGTGCTCCTCAGCACGCACCATGTCTCGTGCGAGATCGAAGCGCAAGACGCATAGCAGCTTGCGCAGTTCGTCCTCGTTCAGACCGGAGTTGTGGGCCCAGCGGCCGCGCGCTTGGCCGAGTCCTGACCGCGGTCCGTCTCCTCCCGCCTTCGGACATCAAGAGTCGGGTGCGTGCGTCCCGGACGGACACAAGGACGTCATCGGGGTCGGGGCCCTGTTGGTCACGAGGACCAACTCGATGCTTTGGCGGTCTTGGGTCAGCTGTCGCCACGCCGTCACGATCTTCTTCAGGACCGACGGGCCTCCATTGACGCCGCGCTCCACCAAGCCGCGCCACTGCGGCCGTTGCCCGAATCGATGACCGAACCCGACGAGATCGAGCGCCTGCGGATACGCAGACACGACCGACTCGGCGGCACCATCCGCGAGTACCAACATGCCCGCTTGACCTGCACGGACGTTATCGGCGGCTACAGACTCGCGCCGCGCGCCGCGCCGCTCAGCCGTAGGACGACGGCGGTCGGGCACGTACGCCACAACCGGGGAACCGCCATGCCGGGCATGTTCTCGAATGAGCAGCACCTACGCACGTTCAGTGCGGTGCCAGGCGACGCGCGGTCGCTGATCGGCTGCGGCGTCCAGCTCGACACCGTGCGCTTCCTCGGCGTGTTCCTCGACCAATGTCTGCATGTGCTCCTGCAGGCAGGAGGCGACCAGCCGCTCGCCGTCGCACCGTACGTCCTGGGCATGGACCGCGGACTGGTCACGGACACCTGCATCCCAGCTCGCTGCCGTCGGCGACCATCGTCCACGCACCGGTTGCACAGCTTGGGCAGAACCTCGCCATCGCGCCAGGCAGATTGCTTTAAACTCGCTATCCGTTCGCGTGTTTGTAGCATTGACACTTCACGATGGATGACGTTTCCTTGTCTTGCGTGACGGTCCCAATTAGGGTTTTCAGGAGGCGGAAGATGATCCGTATCCGCCTGGGCAAGCGCAAGTACGTCGGCAACGGCGGAGAGAAGACTCCGTTGCACCCGTTCCTCGTCCGGCAGTTGACCGGCTGGGACCCCACGATGACCGAGCAGGATGTGTACGACGCGGCCCGCGGCTGGTGGAAGCTCAGCGAGCGGGCGGAGCGCGAACAATACGCCGTGATCGTCGGCGACGGTGTGGTCCGCATGGTCGTTCAGATCGGCGAGTGGGCCACCAACGGGGACCGCCGCGGGTTCGCCGGAATCTTGCTGCAGCCCGGCCAACCGATCCACGATGCACTCATCGGCAGCGACGACCCGGCGCCCACGACCAGCCGCAACCCTGTCGCGTACTTCCGGCATGAACTCGAGGCCGGGATCTGCCGGTGCGGCTGCAACGAGCCTGTTCCCTCCGGGGACTGGGTACAAGGGCACGACCAGCGGGCGCTTCATCAGCTCGTCAACGACGACTTCGGCGGCTCCGTCAGCCGATTCCTCGACTGGTACGAGGAACTGCCCGCCGCAGAGGACTGAGCACGCGCTACGACCCCGCGGCACTCGTGGGGGCTTCCAGATCAGCTGCCAGATATCGATGACCAGCAGCAAGGGGGACGAACATGCCGAAGAAGGCCCCGAAGGCCCACGTCTACAGCAAGCATCAGCACGGCGACGTCACGCACGTCTCGCACGACGGGCAGTCCCGTCTCGTGTGGAACGCCGAGACGAAGAAGTTCGACGTCCAGGTCCGCGGCTGGGTCACCGTCGACGCCTGGAACCTCACCCGCGCCTACGGCGAGGTCCGCGAGGGGTGGGACGCCTTCCAGCTCACCGCGCTGACCGACCCCAGCAACGCTCACTTCGTCGTCGTGCCGCCTCACGACGAAACTGCCTGACCCTCGGCGACGAGGAGTCGCCCAGACGCATGGGGGAAGAGGGGGCGCTCCTCGTGGCCGGCCAGGTCGATTGACAGGTTCTCGGGCGCCGGCGGCTCGGCACGCGTCGACATTGTCAGGGACGGGCCGCACGTCCCCGATAGCACCGGGTTCCGCCCCCGGCATCCGTTGATGACGTACCCACCTGCGCGTGCGGTTTACGTCACCGCCAACGGTAGACGGAGACCCCCGGCCGCCAGACCGTCTCGGGGGGCATCCGTGCCGCCGACGGGACCTTGTGCAGGAGCTTGCGCCGCGGCCGATGCCCCCAGCTATACCAGCCCAACGGGTGATCGTCGCCCATGCACCCGAGAAATGCGACGAATCCCAGCCTGAGCACCAGGGCCACGAGCACCAGGACTACGCCCAGCGTCGTGAGCGTGCCCTGCACGTGCTCGACGACGAACAGCAGAATCGTCCCGCCGACGTTGACGGTTCCGAACCTGAGCCAGGACGACTCCCAGTGCGTGGGGTATCAGCACCCGGACGGGCGGTGGACCGGCGACAAATGGCACACCTCCTGGATCTACACCACAACCCAGATCGTCATCGCGCTCCACCACACCCCCGCCGCCCACCGAGGCATCAAGGCCCTCCTGCGCGCCCAGACACCCGACGGCGGCTGGGGCACCCGCCAACAGGCAACCGCAGGCGAGACCGGCTATGCCGTCCTGGCTCTTGCCGCCCACACCGGACCCCGCCCGCGGCAGAACCTGACCACAGCCCTCCGCCGCGCCGCCGACTGGCTCACCAACTGGCAACAATCCGACCCGAGATGCGACTGCCATCTGTGGACCGGCAAAGAGCTCTACTGCCCCACCCGCGTCGACCGAGTCGTCGCCCACGCAGGACTCCTAGCCGCCACCCGCCCCACATGACGGACCCGCAATAGGCCCGGCCTCTGGAGCCGGCGTAAACCGGTGAGTCGGTCAAGGCCGCGGGGGCGCCGCTGCGCGCGGCCGAGACCTTGCTCGTACGCGATGAGCGTTAGTCGGTGCCGGTGGAGGATGCCCATCCCTGGCACCTCGCTCCACACCTCGTCCCTCGGCCGGGGTGAAGGCGACCGGACTCCGAGACCAGATGAGATCGTGGTGGAGTACTACGCGCGCAGCTGCCGTGGCACTGGTTCTACGGGCAGTTCTCCGTCGCAGAAGACCCGAGGCGTTTCTACCGCGCCTACGGCTTCGACGTGCTCGTCACCGCGCCACGCTGCGGCTCAACCCCCTCGGCGTGGGCGTCACCGTCCGTCGGCAGCCGATGCGGCCACGCCCTGATAGGGCGAGCAACGCAGACTCCGCCCACCGCTGCCTGGTTCGCCAAGCGGCGGTAGCACCGCGGAGGGTGGAGCCGTGCAATGACGACACCCAAAGACGCCGTCAAGGACCAGTTGCGGGTGACGCAATTATGCTCACTCGCTGTCTCAGGCCTCAGCGAGCGGAACCAGGTGTTATCCGTACCTGGGCGAGAGCGTCTTCGACGTCAGCGACAGACACATCTCGGTCCGTGTCTCTCGTGTCAGCGTCGCGTTATCCGGTGGAGCGGTGTGTGCCGCTGACGCTGTCGACACGGTGGGGAGGGGTGGTGACCTCCAGCCAGCGTGTGCGGGGCGAGGGCGGCTGCACGTGGACGGTGCTCGCGGACGACTTCAGCGTGGTGGGGCCGGTGGAGCGGTATTTGGAGTACCTGCGCTCGGTCGACTCCTCGCCCAACACGGTCAAGGCGTACGCGCGGGGGCTGGCGCTGTGGTGGTCCTTCCTGGAGGGGCGGTCGCAGGCATGGAACGCCATCGGCGTGACCGACCTCGGAACGTTCGTGGGACAGTTGCGCCGCGGCTGTGTGGCGGCGGAGGCCGTCGCGATCGACGGCGGCGGACGGGCGGCGGATGCCACGGTCGCGAGCCGGGTCCGAGCGGTGATGGGCTTCTACCGTTACCACGCCGCGTGTGGGGTCGAGGTCGCAGACCGGCTCTACGAGACGGTGAACAGTCGGCCGGGCGGATACTTGCCGTTTCTGGAGCACGTGGCGCGCAAGCTCGGTCGGCGTTCGAGCGTGGTGAACGTCAGGGTTCGCCCGAAGCCGACTCCGGTGCTGCTCCCCGGGCAAATGACCGTGCTGCGGAACGCGGAGGCGGCCTGGGTGCCGGACGAGGGCGTCTGGTCCGGAGAGTTGCGCTACCGGCTGTTGTGGACGCTGCTGGAGGAGACCGGTATGCGGCTGGGCGAGGCCCTCGGGCTGCGCCACCGCGATTGGCAGGCCGGGACGGGTACGACCGCGCGGATCGAGGTGGTCCACCGGCCGGACCACCCCCACGGTGTGCGGGCCAAGAGCGGCTACCGGCGGATCTTCGTCGGTTCGGCGCTGGACCGCCTGTACGGCGACTGGGTGTGGGCGCTGTGCGAGGCGGGCGCGGACGTGGAGGTGGAGGACTGGGACGACGCGTACATCTTCTGCAACCTGCACCGCGGCCGCAGGTTCGCTCCGTTGAGGCCCGAGAGCGTCTACAAGCACCTAGGTGCGAGAAGGGGGCAACTTCCCTCTTTGCCAAGGGAGATGACGCCGCACTGGTACCGGCATACACACGCTACGGCGCTCCTGCTGGCGGGTGTGCCGATGCACGTGGTCAGCCGCAGACTCGGGCACCGCGACGTGCAGACCACGATCAACACCTACGCCCACGTGACCGAGGATGCGGACCTTCGGGCATGCGCCGACTGGCAGAGGATCACGCAATCCTGGGGAAGGCCGGAATGAAGGCGAACCTGGCACTCGTCCCGGCCCAGGCTGCGGGGAGGCTCCCCGGCGGAGGTCCGGACGGCCGTAAGACTCAGGACAAGCGGGACCCGCGGTTGCCGATCGCCGATCTGTTCAGCGAGGAGCGGGCCCGTCGGCTTTGGGACAGCCTGCCGGACGGGCATCGGCGAGACCGCTTCGACTCCAACATGCCCGACGACTACCGGCAGGCGTTTGCGGAGCAGGCGATCGACAAGGCGAGGGGCTGGTTCACTCAGGCCGTCAGCTTCGTGGGTCTCCCTGAGCCGATGATTTGGGAGCTGGCCTGGTTCGTGGACCAGCAGGTGGGGGACGGGTACGCCGTCAATCCGGCTCGGTTGAACCGCCTGCGCCGCGGGCTCGCCCTCGCCCTCGAGCACGGCGGACCGCCGGCGCGGTCGGCACGCTCGATCACGGCCTTGTCAAATGAGGAATGGGCTGGGGAGGTTCGTGCCGCCGGCGTGCGTGCGGGCCTGTCGTCCGGGGAGAACATCGCGACGGTTGTCCTGCACAGCGTGAAGCACATCCAGGACCGGCTCGCGTATGCCTACCACGATGGCGAGTGGTGGCGGCTGAACCTGTGGAATCCGGCGCTGGACAGGAGGATCCTGCAGCGGGACCACGAGCCCAGTGGCCGGCACGTAGCCAACTTCGTGCATCTGAGGGCGGATTGGCTCAGAGAGGCGGTTAAGTGGTGGCTGTCGGTGCAGTTGTCGACGGAGAGGTACGTCTGGTCGTCGGTGAAGAGCCGAATGGACACCATGAAGCGCTTCCAGGCGTACATCGACCGGGTTGGATGCACCGGGCCGCTGCTGGTCTCCTCTCCGTGGGTCCGCGGGTTCGTGGACCATCTCAACGGCTACTCGGCGCTCTCTGGTGCGGACAAGGGCGGGCGGCTCGCCAAGAACAGCCGCCGTTCGACCCTGGTCGCCGTCGAGGCGTTCTTCCGCTGGATGTACGACCACCGGGCCGAGGCGGCCTCTGTGCTCGGGGATCCGCGCTGGGGCAGGCTCGACGCGTCCTACAGCGTGCTGTTCCGGTTGGACGACAAGCCCCGGCTCACCAACCAGCTGCCAGAAGACATGGCGCTGGAGGACGAGGTCGTGCACCGAATCGCCGCCGGATCCGGACTGCTGGCGGCGCCGAAGACCGAGGGCGGTCTGAACGATCGGCAGGCGTTCCACGCGCTGATGCTGCTGATCCGCACTGGGCGGCGCATGAACGAGGTCCTGATGATGGACTTCGACCCGCTTCTCCCGCTTGCGGGCACCGGGCCGGCCAGCGAGGCGGACGGGGCCGGCTTCGTCGCCCGGCTCAAGTACCAGCAGACGAAGGTGACCGGCGGGGGGCCGGCGGTCATCCCGGTCGACCAGGAGATCGTGGACATCGTCCGCGTCCAGCAGACGTGGGCGCGTGAGTTCATTGCGTCCCAAGGCGCGCCGGAGGGCACCGATCCGGTCTACCTGTTCGTGCAGACCCGGCAGAACCGGCTCGGCCTGCGGCCCTACGCGTCGGCGACCTTCCACCACAGGCTCGGCGTCCTGACCAAACTGATGGCGGTGACCGACAGCGCGGGCCGCCAGGTCGCGGTGTCCAAGACCCATACCTTCCGACACACCCGTGCTACGGACCTGATCAACGCCGGGGTCCCCGTCCATGTCGTCATGCGCTACCTGGGGCACCTGAGCCCCACCATGACCATGCACTACGCCAAGACTCTCTCGACCACCGCCGAGCGCGAGTTCCTGCGCTACAAGAAGGTCACCGCCGACGGGAGGACGGCGGGCATCGAACCGAGCGACCTCTACGACATGCTCCATCTCGACCAGCGCGCCGATCGGGTGCTCCCCAACGGCTGGTGCATGCTCCCGCCGCGGCAGGTCTGCAGCAAGGGGAACGCCTGCCTGACGTGCGACAAGTTCGTCACCGACGCCAGCCACCGCGACGACCTCCGCCACCAGCTCGCCCAGACCGAGGCACTGATCGCCCACCGGCAGGCCCAGTTCACCGCCCGCCACGGCGAGCCGATGAGGGAGGACAACATCTGGCTCGGCGGCCGCCTTGCCGAGAGCCGCGCCCTGACCAAGGTCCTCGTGGCCCTGGACCAGGTGGCCGTCCGCGAGCACAGCCGTTTCCGAGCCGTCCGCGGAGCCGGCACAGCCGACCGCCCCGAACCGCCGCCCTCCGTCACCAGGAATCGATCGCATGACCCCCTTGCCTGAACACCTTCGGCAAGCCGCCCGCTCCCGATCCCAACTCGCCGAGGCACGGGCCCGCACCGCGCTCGCCGAACTGGTCAAGGCCGGGACGCCCGTCACGTTCGCCGCGGTCGCCCGACGTGGTGGCGTGAGCACCGACTTCCTCTACCGCAGTCCGGGACTGCGCACCCAGATTGAACGGCACCGCACGAAATCCGGGTCCACTCCGCCGGACCCGCCGGTCGACTCGTCGACCTCGGCCGCCGTAAGGGCGCTCAGCGCCCGCCTTGCGCATCAGCAGCGCACCCATCACCAGGAGGTGGCAAGGTTGCGCTTGGCCCTGGAAGTCGCCCAGGGTGAGAACCTTGACCTCCGCAGGCGCCTGGCACGGCATGAAGCCGACTGAATTCGACTGTGGCGCGAAGTTCAGGATGCAGCTTTCCGTCATCGTCGGGGCGGCCAACCGCCTAATGCTGCACGCAGCAATCCGACTCATCCAGCCGCAGGCATACCCATGGCGTTCAGCACGTTCATGAGCTGATCTTCGGCGAAGGTCTCTTTTGCTCGCATCGCCGCCAACACCTGGTCGTAGTCCGGTGCCCAGCCTGCCTCGACCGCCCACGCGACGGCCCGCTTCGCACGCTCCGGAAGCTCGGCGGCCAGCCGATCGGCAAGTTCGTTCAGGGCGTCGCCCACCAGCCGGTCAGCCGCATACTCGGGCGCAAAATACGCCTCTATCCAGCCCTCCCATGCGCCGGACTCAGGGCCGAGTGCCTCCAGATACGCGGTGTCGCTGTCAACCAGGTGCGCAACCAGCACGGGAGCACCGGTCTCCGCTACGAGCGGAGCCAACAAGCCACTGGCGCCCGGATGGGCGCCGGAAACATCGACGATCTGCCAACCGCCGCCGGCTATATGCCACTTGTGCCAGCAGGATGTATCCGCCGCGCAGGCACAGATCAAGTGAGGCCGCAGCGTCTTCAACTCCAGCGCCGACTGATCCGCGCGCACGACCATCAATTCACTGAAAGAACCCACGCCATGCTCCCTGCGCACTAGTTGGCCGGGAACGGTAGCAGCGCGGCCTGACAAGCCGTCCATCGAGGAGGAGAAGGAGACCGGGTCATGCCGCGATCGCCACACATGAAGAAGCGTCAGCGGCATGCCGCTGACGCCGTGAGCTGCTTGATGACGAAGTCATGGCGTCGCAGGTGCAGATACCAGGTGATCCACATCGAGCGCGGTCGCGCTGTCGAGGGTGCGGTCGTCGTAGGCGGAGTACCAGCGGCCGCCCGTCAGCGTGCACCCCGAGCCGACCTCGGGCGCGTCCACGGCCTCGGAGAGCAAAACCTCTTTGCGGGTGTTGCAGCCGTTCTTGTCCGCGTCCACCCAGTGGCGGAACTTCGTGCGTTCGTACCCGGTGCGGTCCTCTTCGGCGACGGGCAGCCACTGCGCCGCCCCGTGCAGAGTGAAGGCGAATGCCTCGCCTGCAGCGCGGTGTTCGCGCTGCGCCGCGGCGGACGCCGGCGCGGTGCACACGACGGCGGACAGAGCGGCCGCGGCGGCAGCGGACCAGCAGCGCGTTGACGGACGCATGCGACTCCCTATCCATACGATTCGTTGGACCCGTAGTCGTACCGTCCGGTACCGCGCGAAGTCGAGGTGGTCGCAGGCTGCTTCACCCCTTCGTGGTGGGAATGCCGCCGCCGGGACGCGGCCGTGCACTCGAATGGGTGACGAGGTGCAGAAGGCCTGCGCGGCCGGAGTGGACGCCTCAAAGTTGCGTTGGATGCAACGCGAGGAGGCATGGGGTGGACGACGGTGCGCCAGGGGCGGCGGCGTTGGTCCGTGTGCCGAATGTGGTGGCGCTGGATCCTGCGGCGGCGATGTTCGACGCCATGCTCGAAGGGTGGGCGCGGCAGCAGCGAAGCCGGTGCCTGGGACTAAAGACGATCCGCGAACGGCTGGGGTTGGTGCGTCGTTTCGCTGCGTATTGCGGGACGTGGCCGTGGCAGTGGACGCCGGAGGACGTGGAGGCGTACTTCGCGTCGGCGGTGTCGGGGGATCGGCCGCTGGCGCATTCGACGGTCCGCGGGCAGCAGGGCGACCTGCAGGTGTTCTGCGCGTTCGTCGCCGATGCCCGGTACGGGTGGGCGAGTGCGTGCCTGGAAGAGTTCGGCGAGGTGCCGGTCCAGGTGTGCCACCCGTGGAACACCGCGGCGCACGTCGCCGCGTACGAGGGGCGGCCGGGCCGACGGGCGTTGACCTACGACGAGTTGCAGGCGTTGTTCGACGCGGCGGACGACCGGACCGAGGAAGTCCGTGCGTCGGGGCGGAAGGGCACGTTGACCGCGTGGCGGGACGCGCTGCTGATCAAGACGGTCTACGCCTACGGGCTGCGGCGCCGCGAGGCGGCGATGCTGGACCTGTCCGACCTGCGGCACAACCCGAGGGCGGCGGACTACGGCCGGTTCGGTGCGTTGGAGGTCCGGTTCGGCAAGGCGTCGCGCGGCAGCCCGCCGAAGCGCCGCACGGTCCTGACGGTGCCGGACATGGACTGGATCGTGCCGCTGCTGGCCGCGTGGGTCGACGACGCCCGTCCGCAGCTGGAGCCGGGCGCGCATCCGGCGCTGTGGGTGACCGAGCGGTGTGGGCGGATCTCGCTGCGGCGCCTGGACGAGGTCTTCGCGTCCCTACGGGAGCGCGCTGGCCTTCCCGAGGTGCTCGAACTGCATGCGCTGCGGCACTCCTACGTCACGCACCTGGTCGAGTTCGGCTATCCCGAGCGGTTCGTCCAAGAGCAGGTCGGACACCGTTGGGGATCGACCACCGCCTTGTACACCTGGGTTTCCGACGAGTTCCGCAACCGCCTGCTCGAAGATTCCCTTGCCCGCCGCGCCCGACCACCCGGGGAACGTGCCGCACCCGACCGCGACAATCCGGCCGGCCGACCGAGGGGTGAGCGATGACGAAGACGATGGGCTACCGGTGGCATCTTCGTCGGCTGATGGCCGAACGCGAGTTGTTCCAGACCACCGACCTGGTCCCGCTGCTGGCCGAGCACGGCGTCCACCTGTCGCGCGAGCAGGTCTTCCGGCTGGTCACCCAGCCCCCGCAGCGTCTGTCCATGGACACCCTCGCCGCGCTGTGCGCGATCCTTTCGTGCACGCCCGGGGACCTGATCGAAGTCATCGAGGTCCGCGCCCAGGTCGCCAAGCCCACCGCGACCGGCGACACCGGCCCGGCCACCGCACCGCCCACCCGCCGCACCCGCGTCCGCAGGCCCGGCGGCCTGTGACCCCCTCGGACGGCCGTGCCGCGTGGCGGCGACTCGCCGACGCGATCCGCGCGTTCGTGCCCGACCTGACCCCGGACACTGCGGACGGCCTGGTCGCCGGAATGGCGCCGATGACGCGTACGGTCATCCGCGGCCACCTCAGCCGGCACCCCGACGCCCTGGTCACCGGCTCGCCGCTGGCCCCACCGGCCGTTCAGCGCCTGATCCGACACCTGCACGACACCGGCGTCGCCGGCGTCCGCGTCCCGGACTGCCCGCGGTGCGGCCGCACCCGCCCTCTGAAGCACGCCACGACGCAGGGCCGGGTGTGCCGCGGCTGCGAGGGAACCCTCGCCGCCCACCGGAATCCGGGAATCTGCGGCGCCTGCGGCGAGACCCGCCCCAGGCCCGACGGGACGACCTGCCGGCGGTGCCGCGCCCGCGCCACCGCCGCCCACCGCACCTGCACGCAGTGCGGCAAACCCGCGGACCTGGACCCGTGCCACACATGCCGCCCTCGGCCCCTGGTCGTGTGCGCGCTGTGCGGCACCCGGGCCACGTGCTGCGCGCGCTGGCCGCTCGGGCCAGTCTGCAAACCCTGCTATCGCGGCACCCGCAGCAACCCCGGACCGTGCCCCGGCTGCGGCACGGTTCGGGCGCTGATCGCTGTCCTCGACCACCGCCGCACGTGCGCGGAATGCGCGGGGCACCGCGACCCCTATCGCTGTCGCCGCTGCGGGGACACCCGCCGTACCCGGGTCCGCGGCCTGTGCGACCGCTGCGCGGTCGACGACCGCCTCGCCGCCCTCTTTGACCCGCTCCCCGCCGCAGCGGCCGCGGAACTACGGCCACTGCGCGAGGCTCTGGCGTCCAGCGACCGCCCGGCCGCGGTGCTGGCCTGGCTGCAACTGTCCGCGTCGGCGCCCTTGCTCGGCCGCCTCGCGGCCACGGGCAGACCGCTCGGCCATGACGACCTGGACACCGCCACCGGCACCGCCCCGACCGCGACGGTGGACTACCTGCGCAAGATCCTCGTCACCGCCGCCGTCCTGCCTCCACGCGACGAACACCTCACCCGCGTCGCCCGCCATCTGGACCGGCTGCTTGCCCGGCATCCCGAACACGCTCTGCTGCTGCGGCCATGGGTGCGGTGGTCGGTCCTGCCGCGCATGCGCCGCCGAGCCGCCGACCGCGGGCCCACCGCCGCCCAGGCCGCCCGAGCCGCCTACACCCGCATTGACACGGCCGCGGCCTTCTTGTCCTGGACCGGCCGGCACGGCATGCTCCTGGAGCAGGTCACCCAGGACCACGTCGACCGATGGCTCACCGAAGGCGCCAGCACCCGCTACGAACTACGGGACTTCCTCACCTGGACCAACCGCCACGACCGCAGCCGTGGTCTCGACGTCCCGGTCCGCACAAAGAAGCCCGTCGCGCCGCTCGACGACCACAGCCACTGGGAACTGCTCCAGCAGTGCCTGCACGACGACGAACTACCCACCGCCGTCCGCGTCGCGGGCGCCGTGGTGCTGCTGTTCGGACAACGCCTCACCCGCATCGCCGCCCTCACGACCGACCATCTTGTCGAGGCGCCGGAACCACGACTGATCCTCGACCGGATCCCGATCCATGTTCCGCCGATGCTCGGAGTGCTGCTCAACACCCTCGCAAACACCGCCGTACGGACCGGCTGGGCCTTGCCGCCGACCGGGCAGCGCTGGCTCTTCCCGGGCACCCACCCCGGCGAACACCGCTCGGCGCCGACCCTGCGCTGCGACCTCAAGGCCCACGGCATCAAGGTCCTTCCTGCCCGCGCCACCGCATTGGTCCACCTCGCCCAGGACCTCCCGCCGGCCGTACTCGCCGACCTGCTCGGCATGCACCCCGTCACCGCCAACCGCTGGCGCCAGCGCGCCTCCACCGACTGGGCCGCCTACCTGCAGACCCGCCGCGGCCAGACGCCCGGCCCGCGGTAGCCGGGCCAGACCACGGACTCGGCAGCGCTGCGCGGTGCGATGGAAGAACGTCGTTGAACACGTCTCGAACAGCCGGACCCGCTGACGCCCCAACGTTCCTGCCCGCTGGTTCGTTGAACTTTGACAGGAGAGTCCATAGGTGTGGTCTCGTGGCGGGAGGCTTGGCAGATGCCGGGTATTGGGGGGATAGTCCGGGAACTAGTCCAGGCTCGCGGCTCCTCGCTGAAGCGGTACGCGTTCCTCCTCTGCGGTGATGACGACCGCGCGGACGACTTGGTTCAGGAAGCCATGGTCCGCGTGCTGTCCCGACGCCATCCGCGAGACCTGGGCGAACTGGAACGATACGTACGCCGGGTACTGGTCAACCTCGTGATCGACGAAGGGCGCCGCACGACACGGTGGGACCGCCTTCAACCCGCTGTCGCTGCGTCGTTTGACCGCGTCTGTAGCCAGAGCGCCGAAGACGAGACATGCGACCGGATGTGGATCCGCGACATGCTGTCGAGTCTCCCTCCCCGGCAACGTGCTGCGGTGGTGTTGCGGTACTTCGAAGACCTGCCGGTTGCGGGGATTGCCGATGCTCTCGGGTGTAGTCAGGGCACGGTCAAAAGCCAGCTGCACGATGCTCTCCGCCGGCTCGCCGCCCTGAACCGCGAAGGCGCCGGTGCGAATGCGAGCGAAGGCGCCTCCCCCGAGCTGATCGCACGCCCCGAACAGAACGGAGCGCTTTCGTGACCGAGCAAGAGATTCAGCGGATGCTGGGCGCAGAAGCCGAGCGCGCGTCGTCGCTGCCGCAAGGATTCGAGGACGAGGTCACCACTCGGGTGACGCGGGCGCGCCGCGCCCGGAACGCTCGCGCCGCATCGGCCGCAGTCGCGAGCGTGCTTGCCGCAGGACTGCTGACAGCCTCCCTACGCGCTTCGGCTCCAACCGGAGGCTCAGACGCCGTCGCGGGCACTCCGGAGCCGACGTCACATTCCGATGCTCCTGCGAGCCGCCCTGAGCCCGGTGAGGGCCAAGAGCCAGGGTTCTTCACCTGCAACCGTCCGGTTCCGTTTGCAACGGTGACCGAAGCCGACGGCTTCAGTCTCACCCTGACGTCCCACCGCAAGGACACGGACGCCGCACCGTGGATCGGATTCGACATCAATCAGCCTCACGTGCAGGGCCTCAGCCCCACCGAGATCCCTCCCACTGTTGTCCTCCTCCGTAACGGCGTCGTCGTCGGCGGGCCAGTGCCGGTCGGCGGGTTGATCCGTGTGAAGCAGCCTGCTGGCACCGTCTGGCTGCCCGAGCCATCAGGGCGTATCCAGGTCGAGGTAAAGGCCCAGTCGTGGTTGTGCGGCAAGACGACCTGGCAACAAGTCTGGACCCACCCCGACGAGTACACGCTGGCGGTAGTGATGACCACGCCGACCGTCGGTCCCGAACCCGAGTTCGCCGGGTTCGGGACCGTCACGCGGCCTGTCCTGGTCGCGGAAGCACCTTTGGCCACGCTTCCAGGCTGAAAGTGTGCTCGCCGTCAGTGCAGCGACAATGCGAATGTGTTGAAGATATTCATGACGTCGATATAGATCAGCGTACAATAGTTGCTAGACCCGGAGCACCATTCTATACCGGAGACGATGCCGTTTATTTGACGACTGTCCGGATCGTTGACGGTAATCACCGAGCCGCCGCTGTCGCCACCTCGGGCGGCCGTTTGGAAGTCAAGCTGTACGGCCCCGATCCCGACGACCGTCGTACCGTTCTGCGGATATGTTTTGTAGGTGTTGGTAATCCAGAGGCCGCAGACTACCCGAGAGTTGTACCCCATTTGGCACACCAAATCGCCGAGGGGCTTGGATGCGGGTCCGTTCAACGGCCGATACTCGACTCCCGGCACACAGCAGTCCCAGACACTCTTCCCGGTTGGAGCCGCGATAAGTGCAGCGTCGAACTGCTGGTTCTCGTAGGTCACGTTGCCTATCGGGTTTCCACCCATCGTGGAAACCGAATAAAAGAGCGGATAGCAGTGAGCGGCTGTAACCAGCCATTCGAGCCCGTCCCAGGTGCTTACCGCCGGTATCCCGCTAGTACATTGCGAGACGCCCGGGGAACCCGAGGGGGACGGGCCGAGGGCCGCCCCGCCCCAGAACGGCGTCGTGTCATTCTCCCTGCTCGTCTGCTTCACCGGGCGGCCGGAATCGATTTGGACACCCACCTCGATCCCTGAGATTCTGCTGCGCGCCTCAGCCGAAGAGAGATACCGCTCGGCAGTCGCTGCGTCATCCACCGAAAGCTGCAGACCGCCATCGGCGGCGATGCCGGCGCTGTAAATGGAAAACGGCCGACCGACTTGATCGTAGAGTGCCTGAATGGCGGCAGCCTGAGCTTTCTCGGATGCTTTCGCCTGAACAAATCTCAGGATTCCCATATCCAGCCCGGGTCGGAATTTTTCGAGCGCCTGCTCGAAGGCTGCACTCCGACCAAGATCGGTGATGTAAACATCAACAGACCGATATCCGGACCCCAATGCTGTCGACGTATAGATGTCCGGGAAAACGTTTCTTCCGACCTGGATCGCCGCCTCGGCGACAACCCGGAGGGGATTCAACACCTTCGCCTGCTCCTCCGGAGCCATGGCCGCCACTTGCTCCACAGTCAGCGATTCATTTGTTTCGGCCCTGACCGGGGCTCCGGCGGCCACAAACGCAAGGAGCGACGAAACAGCGAAAATCGTCAAACGCTTCGAGATCCTCAAGCTTCCCCCATTTGACGTGCCGGCACGCAATGACTTTGGCGGAGGGTAGTTCGGCGACACGTGCACACCGCAAGATCAACCCGAAGGTTGTCTAAAGTTGTGACCACACCACAGGCGACTTAAGCCCGCCGCAATACCGCTCACTCCGAACAGCGCGCCCCGCCACCCGGCGCGAGCGGGTGGACGGCGAAGGAGCGCGAGCTGTACGCGAACGACCTCGACGACGACCGGCACCTGATCGCGGTGTCCACCGCTTCGAACAGGTCGAAGGCGGACAAGGACGTGCGGGAATGGCTCCCCCCGTACAAGGCCTACGACTGCCAGTACCTGGCCGACTGGGTGTCCGTGAAAGCCCGCTGGCGCCTGTCCGTCGACCCGGCCGAGCAAGCCGCCATCGCCGACCAGGCCGCCGCATGCCCGGATACGGAGGTCACCGGCGTCCGCGCACGCTGACCCCGACGGCGCCGGCCGCAGTCCAACGCGCCGCCGACTGAGAGGAGCACGGCGTGCTTTCCGGCCTGCGTACCGGTGGCCGCACCGCCGAGGAGATCTTCGACGCGGGCGGGAAGATCATCGACCCGGCCGTCAGGAGCGTGGTGGAGCGGCTGCCCGCGCCGCTTCTGGACCCCGTCCGCTACCACTACGGCTGGGCCGGCAAGGACGGCGGCCCGGTCACCGGCCAACGCGGCGGAGTGGGACGCCGAGGCCTGGTGCTTCCCCTGCTGTGCGCGGGCGTCGACGGAGGTCCCCCCGAACGCGGCCTCGCCGCAACCGTCGTCGGCGACCTGCTGGTGAACACCTCGATCATCCACGACGACGTCCTCGACCGGGATCCGGTGCGCCGCGGCCGGCCTGCCCTGTGGGCGGCCTACGGCACCGACTGCGCACTCATGGCCGGCGACGCCCTCCTCGGGCTGGCCTTCTCCGTCCTGGGCGAGCAGGACCACCCCCGCACCCACCAGGCGTTGCGGATGATGAGCGACAGCTGGGTCAGGCTGTGCGCGGGCCAAGCGTGCGACACCGGCCTGGAGGGCCAGACCGGGACATCCCTCGAACAGGCCGTCGCGGTGAACCAGGCCAAGACCGCCGAAGGCCTGCGCGGCGTGTTCCGCCTGCCCGTCCTGTTCACCGACGCCACCAGCGAGCAGGTCGAGGCCGTCGGCCGGTACGGCTTCCACTTCGGCATGGCCGCGCAGTACCACAACGACGTGACGGACCTGTGGCCCACACTCGACCGAGGCCGCGCCCCCGGCGGCGACATCCGCCGCCGCAAGATGACACCCATGGTCACGGTCGCCCTCGCATCCGGGCACCCTGACAGCCAACGCCTCGCCGCCTACTACGGCGGCCGCGGCGAGCCCGGGGACGAGGAAGTCGCCGCCGTCGCCGACCTGATCGACCGGTGCGGCGGCCGGGCGTGGGCCGTCGCCCAGAACCACACGCACATGCGCCTGGCAGCCGAGCACCTCCAGGCGGCGGACCCGCCGCCCGCTCTCTACGACGACATCCTCGCCACCGGCGCCCGCTACCTGGCGTGAGCCACGCAGCGCCGGGTCAGCGGATCCAGCGCAGCAGGCGGGTCCGGGCCTCAGGCTCGGTCAGACCAAGGCCGATGGCCAGAGCGGCCCAGGTGTGCTCGCCGACGTCGGGGTCGTCGCCGATGTCGATCGCGGTGAGCGCTCGGCGGGCGACGTCGTCCGCCAGGCGCTCCAGCGCCGCAAGCTGCTCCTCCAAGGCGGCGAGGGTGGCGGCGACAGGCTCGGGGATCGGTGCGGCGGCGGCTTCGACGGCGGTGAGGTGGTCCGCCCAGTCTCGGTAGGGCCCGGCCTCGACGCCGACGGTGGTGTGGTCGGCGTCGTCCTGGTCGAGCGGGTGCGTGCGGTTCGAGCGCCAGCCGCACGCGCACGCCCCGCGGACCGCGACGGCGCGCGGGCGGCGCGGGGATTCGCCGGTGTAGAGGCTCCAGTGGCTGCTGCGGGGCACGTGGGTGCCGCTGCCGATGTCCAGGTACACCGGCCCCGGTTCGCTGCCGTCGGCCAGCACCGCCGCCGCCCGGACTGGGGGAGTGTCGGTATTCGACACCAGCGGTATTCCCTGGGGCACTTGAGCTCCCGCGGGAGCTGGCTACGTGGTCCAATTCGGTGTCATCAGCTGATCCCGTAGAGCCGAGGTGTGCTGTGGGCCTGTTTGGCCGACGTCGATCCCGAGCGGGCGTGGGCACCGTGCACGATGTGACCGAGCGTGCGGTGGAACCGCTGGATGTGCGGTTTGGGTCTGTGTTGTCTGCGTCGCCGGAGCAACGGGATGCAGTGATAGCGGAGATGGCCCTTTGGGAGATACCGCGGCCAGACCTTGCTGAGGGGGAAGTGCAGTGGGTGACGTGCCGCGGGACGTGGTATCCGCCTGACTACCGGTCGATACCAGTGCGGTTCTACATGACCGACCGCCGGTTGCTGATGTATGAAGCCGGTCCCGACGACGTCTTCGACTCGCGGTTGTCTACCGGACACGTCGACTTCTGGTTCGACGATGTCGCGGTCTTCGACCCTCAACCGACAACGCAGCGCCGGCCCAACGCAGTGCCCTACCTCATCATCACCTCGCGGACCGGCCGCCCAGCTGACGGCAAGCGATGCGATGTGGAGTTCAACCTGGACGAGGAGGGCGCACGCTTCATCGGCACGGCGATCAAGGCGTTGCGCGAGCACGGCGGTGTCCACGCCAGAGTCAGCGAAGGCGCTGCCCAGGAGATCGACGGCTCTGACCCGCAACAGGGACCACCCGCCCCCCAAGGACCGCCGGCTTCCTCATCACCGTCACCGACCCGAACGGCCACACCGTCACCACCGGACGCGACTCCCGCGGCAACACCGTCTCGACGACGACCTGCCGCCAAGCCGGCGACTGCCAGACCTCGTACGCGACCTACCCGGCCGTCGGCACGTATCCCGACGGAGACGTGCGCAACTCCCTGCCGCTGACCACCTCGGACGCCCGGTCGTCCGGGCCGAACGACCTCACGTACGCGACCACCTACACGTATTCGCAGTGGGGCGACCGGATCAGCACGACCGTGCCGGCCACCGCCGACTTCCCCGGAGGCCGTACCGCACGATCCGGGTTCACAACTGGCACCGAGACCTCGGAAAACGGGGGCACAACGCCCAAGGGCTTGCTGGCCTGGACCCGCGACGCGACCGGCCAGGAATTCGCGTACAAGTACAACAAAAACGGCGACCTGGCACGGGTCGTCGCGCCGAACGGCCTGACGACCACCTACACCTACGACAACCTCGGACGCCGGACAGCCGCCACCCAGAAGTCGGACACCTACCCGGCAGGCGTGACCACATCCACCACGTACGACAAGGCAAGCCGTGTCCTCACCACGCAGGCGCCCGCGACGACCGACGCGGTCACCGGCACGACGCACACGCCGCTGACGACGAACACATACGACTCCGACGGCAATACGCTCACCATCACCGTGTCCGACACCACGGGCGGCGATATCGCACGCGTAACGACGCGGACGTACAACGGCCACAACCAGGTCGCGTCGATCAAGGACCCGATGCTGCGGCTGACCAAGTACACCTACGACGCCTTCGGACACCCGGCGACCAAAACCGACCCGACCAACGCGGTCTACGCATACGCCTACACCGACGCCGGTCAACTCGCCACGACGACACTGACGAACTACACCGGAGACCCCGTCTCCCCGCAGACAGCCTCCGCGTTGGTGCTGGAGTCCCGCGCGTACGACCCTGCCGGGCGGCTCGCCACGGTCACCGACTCGATGGGGCGCACCAAGCACAACTACTACAACGACGACAACACCCTCGCCGAGATCGACCTCGACGCCTTCCACAACACCGACGGCTCGATGCGCACCGTCGTACTCGAGCAGACGTACTACGACGCAGCCGGCCAAGCCGTCCGCAAGGTCACCGGCGGCGGCAAAACCACGACCACGGCACTCCTCGACGCAGCGGGCCGCACGACGTCAACCACAGTCGACCCCGGCGGCCTGGACCGCATCACCAACTACACCTACGACGCCGCCGACCGCCTCACGTCCGTTGCCCGAACGAGCGACAGCATTGCGGAACAGACGGACTTCACCTACGACTCCATGGGGAAGGTGACGTCGCAGAGCGTCCGCACCGGACCGTATGGCCCGCCCGGCCCCATCGGCTGGTGGAAGCTCAACGAGACCAGCGGCGTAACCGCAACAGACTCCGCAGGTCGGCAGGCCGCGACGCTCAGCTCGGGCGTAAATTGGTCGAGCGAACACGGCGGCAGCGTCGCGCTCAACGGCACCGGCGGCATCGCCACACCCAGCGCGGTGGTCAACACGACGAAGAGCTTCAGCGTCTCTGCGTGGGCGAAGCTCACGGACACCACCTCGTACAACACGATCGTGGCGCAGGACGGCCCGAACAGCTACAGCGGCTTTTACCTGCAGTACTCGAAGTCGTTGAACGCCTGGGCCTTCATCTGGCCCGGCGACAACACGAACAACCCACAGACGTGGCCGGCGGCGACGAGCACGACCCCACCGCAGGTCGGCGTATGGACGCACCTCGTCGGCGTCTTCGACGCCTCCAACAACCACCTTCGGCTCTACGTCAACGGCGTCCTGCAAGCCGACGTGGCGAACCCCAGCCCGTGGTCCGCTACCGGCCGCCTCACCATCGGCAAGGCAAAGAACGACACCGACCTGTTCCACGGCGGCATATCCGATGTCGAGATCTTCGACCGGCCCCTGACCGCGGCCGACGTCACCTCACTAATGACCAGCCCTGGTCTAGCGCAGGCCGGGACCCGACTCACCACCACATACGCATACGACAAGCGTGGCCTCCGCACCGCCATAACGGATCCGCGTGGAAACGTTGCGGGGGCGCCGGCCGCGGACTTCACCACCCAGTTCGTGTACGACCAAGCCGGACAGCAAACACAGGCCATCGCACCGACCATCGCCGTGGAAAGCGGCGGAGGGGCTCCGCAGAACGTCCACCCGATGACGCTGACCGGCTACAACACCTTCGGCGAAGCGACCGCCGTCGACAACCCGGTCGGCAACATCACCTCGTTCACCTACAACGCGGACGGCGAGCGCACCGCCGTGTCCGAACCCGCATACACCGCGCCGGGGACGAACACACCCATCACCCCGACCACGTCCACCGGCTACGACAAACTCGGACGGCCGACATCGGTGACGGATCCGCGGACGAAGGTCACGAAGCTCACCTACGACCAACTCGGCAACCTGACACGCACGCAGCTCCCCGTGCTGGGGACCACGACGCCGACGTGGCGGTACACGTACGACACCGCAGGAGAGCGGCTGTCGGCCACCGACCCGACCGGCGCGCGGACCGAGCAGACGTACGACGACCTCGGGCGGCCGGTCACCGCGACGCAGATCGTGCGGCAGCCGACAGCGCAGGCGTACACGATGTCGTTCGGCTACGACGACGCCGGGAACGTGCTGACCACGCGCACCGCCGGCGGATCGCTGTCGACATGGACGTACAACGCGGCCGGGCAACCCACGACGGCCACCGACCCCATAGGCCGCACGGTCAAGACCGCCTACGACGGCATCGGCCGCGTCTCGCGCGTCACCGCACCGGACTCCACAGCCACCACCACCACATACGACCTGGCCGGCAACCGCACCGAGACCTCCGAACTCGACCCCGCGGGAACCGTGCTGGCCACCACCAAGTTCGGCTACGACCCGGTCGGTCAGCTGACCTCCGCAACCGACCCCGGCGGCGCGACGTCGACCTACACCTACAACGCGCTCGGCAACAAGACCGGCCAGGTCGAGCCCGTCACCGCAGGCAGTTCCATCACCACGTCGTTCGGGTATGACGCACTCGGCCGCAACACCCGCTACACGGACGGCAACGGCAACCCGACCTACTACGGCTACAACACCCTCGGCCTGCCCGAATCGACCACCGTCCCCGCGGTGACCGGCTTCACCTCGGTCGGTGACCGGGCGACGGTCACCAGCTATGACGCGAACAGCCGTCCGGTGAAGGTGGTCCGCCCCGGCGGAGTCACCATCACCTCCGGCTACGACGACCTCGGACGCCTCACTACCCAAGCAGGCACCGGCGCCGAAGCCGCCACCACGAACCGCACGTTCGGCTACGACCTCACCGGCCGCCTCACCTCGGCGTCCGCACCCGGCGGCACCAACACCTACACCTACGACGACCGCGCGAAACTCCTCACCGCCACCGGCCCAGGCGGCAATGCCGCCCTCACCTACACCCCAGACGCCGACCTGGCGACCCGCACCGACAAAGCCGGAACCGCCACCTTCACCTGGGACCCGGCCGGACAACTGTCCACCGCCTACGAACCCGAGACCGGCACCACGCTCACCTACGGCTACGACGGCGTCGGCCAAGTCACCTCGGTCAAGTACGGCACCGGCTCACAACGCGCCCTCACCTACGACAACCGCCACCAACTCGCCTCCGACACCCTCACTGCACCCGGTGGCGCAGTCCAAGCCCAAAGCACCTACACCCGCGACCTCGACGGCCGCATCACCGTCCGCTCCACCAACGGCCTCGCCGGCGCCGGAACGCAGACCTACACCTACGACCAAGCGGGCCGCATCACCTCGGCGAACGACGGGACCACGAACACCCCGTACGGCTACGACAACGCGGGCAACCGCACCAGCGCCGGCAACGTCACCGCCACCTACAACGAACGCAACCAACTGACCTCGGCCGGCACCAGCACCTACACCTACAACGCCCGCGGCGCCCAGACCCAGCGCACCACCGGCAACGTCCAACGCACCTCCACCTACGACGCGTTCGACCAACTCACCACCGCCGGAACGTCGACCTACACCTACGACGCCCTCGGCCGCATGGCCACCGCCCCCGGCCGCACCTTCTCCTACGCCGGCACCAGCACCGCCATCGTCAGCGACGGACCCGAAACCTACAGCCGCGGGCCGTCCGGCAACCTCACCGCCGTCGCCACCGGCACCAACTCGGCCCTGGCCCTCACCAACCCCCACGGCGATCTCCTCGCCACCTTCGCCGCCGACGGCTCCGGCCTCACCGGCTCCACCGCCTACGACCCCTACGGCCAAGTCCTCACCACCACCGGCAGCTTCACCAGCGCCGACACCATCGCCCAAAACCCGACACCGTCGGTCAACGGCAACCCGTACACCTACGCCAACGACGACCCGCTGGCGAATGCGGACCCAACGGGGCACAACTCAGTTGATGTCGACTGCCGAGGGCCGTGGCGGCCTCGGCCTGGGCCGCAACCTCAACCGCAGCCGGCGCACACGGTCTCCGGGCAGCACACACGAAGCTCGTGGGCTTGGTCCCCCTTCCCGGACCTCCCGGCGGGCGTAGTTCCCGACTCGGGTGGGGCTTTCTCCGGGTGGGGCTACCAGTCCGGCCGCGGGTGGGGCGTAGAAATTAACGGTGATGGAAAGTCATTCAAGGGATTCCTGACATACGCCTTTGGCGACAGTCCTGCCGAAATTGCCCTAAACTTGACCATCGTTGGCCGCGCACGAAAGGCCACAACGGCGATAAAAGCCGCAAAGACTTTGTGGGGCCTTGCCGCTTCCCGTGTCAGCTGCGACATCCCGCGCCCCCCGGGGCCCACAGATGCCGCGAACAAGGCGAACAACAACCGTCCCAGCGGGTCGGGTAATGGACCACAGCAGACCGGCTCGGGAACCGACGCGTCGCAGCAAGGACGCATCGACGCGCAAGAGCAAGCCAACCCCCAGAACGGGCAGATCGACCCGTTTCAGCCTCACACCATTGGCGAGTGCTCAAACGTCCAAGGGCAAGACGCTTATCAGGAATGCGGTGTTGACCCAGGCTTGTCTGGCGCGCTACCCGACGGGGTACGGCACGCTCCATGCGCCGGAACATCCGGAGCCGGCCTCGTCTGCGATGTGGATTTCGGGCCTTTCGCCAACCTTGAGTATGATGACAAGAAAGAGCTTGACATGTCCGAAGCCGAAGAAGTGGGGGTCGCACCAGCCATTCCCGGAACACCGCGATTCGACGAATATATCGCTGCCGGCGAGGTGAAATGGGGCGTCCGTCTCGATGGGGTTCTTGTTGCCGTACCGGTCGATTGGGGCGGCGTAGAGATATTTCACTCAGTGCTTACCGGGCGAGTCTCCAAGAGCCAGGATTATCTTTGGGCGGCGGGCACCGCAGAGATAGCGAAGGGCAGCGGGGGGTACGAGGCTGCAATCACTAATTACAGCGGCCACTACCAGCCGGATGAAAAATCCCTCGATTACGCCCAAAGGATATTTGAAGAGTATGGAATTAGGGTGATAGATAAAAGCGGATTTGATTTTTAGTGAAAAACTCAGCAGGAGGGTGAGCGATGGGCTTCTCGGGAAGGAGTGCCGGCGATCTCCGCCGCCTGGCGGAGAATTCCCCGGGCGCCGATAAGCGTGGCGGGAACGAGTGGCGGCGGCTTATTGACGTGGGCGTCGCGGCCAGTTTCCGGGCGGATAGCTGTGCGGAGCGTCGGGACTACCGCGACGCCGCACTACTGGCCATGGATGCTGCACGGCGCCATGCCTCTATCGACGACCTTGAATGGCTTGAGCGGGTGGTGAGGTTTCGTGTGAACTACCTGCTTAAGTTTTCGGGGGATGTTGAGGATGCCGCTTCGGAGGTTGATTCCATAGTGGCACTTTTCATCACTGCTTCAACGCCCGACAGGCCGGAGGATGTAGCTAGGGTGGCATTGGGCCAGGGTGATTTTGAAGATTATCGCCGAAAGGCAACGCTCCGCCGCGTACTGTCGAAGCTGACTCAGGTTCGGGCCAATATGTCTGACACGGCAGCCGTTTCGATGCGGGATTGGCTGGATGGTTGATCAAGTGTTGCGGGGCGCATCTGGGCCGGCCAGCCAACGTTCGTGAATCTTCTCGTGCCAGTTGGAGGCGTTCTTCTCGGACTTGCGGTGCGGCGGGGTCACCGCACGTCAGTCAGGCCGGGCGCCACGTCCGTCGCGGCATCGGCCGGGATGTCAAACAGTGGCTCGTCGGCGAGGAGCCAGCCAAGTTCTTAATCGGCGGGCGTGGGCGATGTCCACGCAGCGGTCTGCCGTGCTCTGGCTGCAGAACAGTGCGCGGTCGGCTTCGCCGGTGAAGACCATGGCCTTGACCGCGTCCTCCCTGCTCTTGCTGGAGGTGAACCGCTCGCAGCCCTTGGGGGACCGACAGCGGGCCGTCGCACGCGGATCGGTGCCGTCGACGATTCCGGGCTTCCCGCCGAGCACCTCGGCAAGATTCCCCAGCCGAACGCTGGGCTGATGGTGCAGCGCCGTTCGGCGACAGGGGCGAAGCGCACCTATGCCCCACAAAGTGCCATGAGACGATCAGCCCCAGCCGACGCCGCCATCATCACAACCGACGGGATCAGACGTTGCGACGCCAACGAAAGCGCAAAAAAGGACTTCTACTATCGCCCAGCAAAACACTCGCTTAAGCCGAAAAACTCCACATTGCGGGATTCGGGAGGGATCCGAATCCCGCAATATGGAGATCTCGTCGTGTCCGAGGGGGGACTTGAACCCCCATGCCCTTTCGGGCACTAGCACCTCAAGCTAGCGCGTCTGCCTATTCCGCCACCCGGACCGGTGACCGCGGCGTGGCCGCGTTGTCTGGGACAACCTTACCAAGGTTCGGGAGGTGCCTGCGACGCGGTATCGGGGTGGGGCGCTGGTGAGAGGTGGTGCGGGTGGGGACAACCCATCAAGGCGACCGCTGCGAGACCGCGGAGGGGGAAGCGGGGGCGAAGGGCCGACCAGGCGGGAGTGGCCAAGGGGCTTTGAGCGGCGGGGGGTGTGGGAGTGCCGCAGGGGGTGGGCACTGACGAGTAGATCAGGGGTCAAGGGGCCGGCACCCGGGCTCCGGGACTCGGCGTTTCGCAGCTTCGGCGTCCGGCGAACCGACGGGCATCGCGGCCGGAGACCCCGTGTCAAGGCCGCCCGAGGCAGCCACAGTCGTCCGCCGCCCGACCGACGCCCGCACCCGCACCCGCACCCGCACCACCCTCACCCCCCAAACGGATTCGCGCTTCCCATCGGCGTTCCGAAGACCTGGGTCCAGTAGATGCCGTAGGTGCCGCCGTGGGCTATGCCGATGCCGATTTGGGTGAGGTCCGGGGTGAGGATGTTGGCGCGGTGGCCTGGGCTGTTCATCCAGCCGTCGACTACTTCGGCGGGGGTCTGTTGGCCGGCGGCGATGTTTTCGGCGCAGCGGCGGTAGGTGTAGCCCGCGGCGGTGACGCGGTCGGCGGGGTGGCGGCCGTCGAGGCCGGTGTGGTCGAAGTAGTTGCGGCCGGCCATGTCGTCGCTGTGGGACTGGGCGGCGGTGGTGAGGCGGGCCTCTTCGGTGAGGGTGCCCAGGCCGGCGCGGGTGCGTTCGGCGTTGGTGAGGGCGATGACCTCGGTACGCCATTGGGCCAGGGGGGAGGAAGGGACCCCGGGGGCGAATGCGGAGAAGTGGGGAGAGCCTGGCGAGGTTGAGGGGGGTGGGGAGGTGGGAGGGGCTGTTGGGGACTCTGTGTCTTCTGTGACATCTACGCCGAAGTCGCGGGCGATGCCTGCCAGGCCGTCGGCGTAGCCCTGGCCGATGGCGCGGATCTTCCAGATGCCGTTGCGGTGGTACAGCTCGGCGAGGAGGAGGACGGTTTCGCGGGTCACCGGGTGCGGGGTGAAGCGGGTCGCGACGCCGGTGGCGGAGGTGGCGACCGTGAGGGTGGGGGTCGGAAGGGCGCCGAGGCGGGCGCTGGGGTCGGCGGGGCTGACGACCAGCGTGACGCGGGTTGCCCCGGCGCGGAGGCGGGGTGGGTCGACTGCCGCGGCGGTGGCGTCGCGGAGGGTGACGCCGGGGGCGGTGGTCTGGTTGAAGAAGACGAAGTCGGCGTCGCCGGAGACGCGGCCGGAGTCACCGGTGATGAGGAGCGAGAGGTCGAAGGGGCCGGGGACGGCCATGGTCAGCGTCCCGGTCGGGAGTGCGCGGTTCGCCCCGGGCGTCAGATCAGCACCCCCGATGTCGTTGCTCCCCCACATTCCGCCGCTGACGCTCCCTGGCATGTGCCACCCTCCCCAGCCGAGCCGGTCTTCCTCCGTGCCACCCCTGTCATGGAGGAGAACGCGCCCCAGCCCCGGATGGTTCGCACACACCGGAATGCCGGGATAGCAGACCGGGATGCCCCGAAAGCAGACCGGGTCGCACGACAACCCCCACCCCACGACCTCACCCAACCTCACGCCCCCACCGCACTCCACACGTGTCACCTCCACTCCCACACGTGTCACCTCCCGCCCCGCCCCAAAATTCCCTCGCACTTAACACCCCGGCCCCCCGAAACCCCCTGCACGCACACCCGCCGACCCGCAACGATGGCCCCGATCGCGTTACCGGCCGGTAGGGACGGGTGGAACGGCAGGGACGGAAGCGGAGCGGAAGGAACGGTGGGAACGGCCGGGCCGCAAGGCTCGACCGGCACCACCGGCCCACCGCCTCCGAACCACGGACCCGAACCGCCGACCACGAACTGCAGACCACGAACCACAACCGTCCCCGACAGGGGCGGCCGGGGCGCGCCGACGTCTGGGAGGACTTCGTATGTCTCCGCTTTCCCGCCGCGGCTTCATCGGTGCCGCGGCGGCTTCCGGTGCGGGTGTGGCGCTCGCCGGGTCCGGTTTGTCTCCTGTGGTTGCGGAGGCGGTGGCCGCGACGGACGGTATGCCGGGCACCTTGGACGACATCGAGCACGTCGTCATCCTCATGCAGGAGAACCGCAGCTTCGACCACTACTTCGGCACCTTGGCGGGCGTGCGCGGGTACAACGACCGTTCGCTCGTCCGGTTCGCCAACGGCGGTGATGTCCTGCACCAGCGCCTGCTGGGGCTGAACGGCGGTACCACGCTGCTGCCTTGGCACCTCGACACGACGAAGACCAACGCGCAGCGCGTCAACGGGCTCGACCACAGTTGGGACGGCGGGCACAGCGCCTGGGCGAACGGCCAGTACAGCAACTGGATTCCCGCGAAGACGTGGATGACGATGGGGTACTACACCCGCGCCGACATCCCGTTCCAGTACGCGCTCGCCGACAACTTCACCGTCTGCGACCAGTACTTCTGCTCGTCGATGACGTCCACGAACCCGAACCGGCTGTTCCTGTGGAGCGGCACGATCGACCCGCGCGGCGAGGCCGGCGGGCCGGTGACGGACAACAGCGAGAAGGGGTATACGTGGACGACGTACCCGGAGCGCCTTGAGGCCGCCGGGGTTTCCTGGCGCGTATACCAGCAGCAGGACAACTACGACGACAACGCGCTCGCGTGGTTCAAGCAGTTCCAGAACGCGCCGCAGGACTCGTCGCTGTGGGTCAACGGCATGACCCGCCGCGGCGCCACCGCGTTCGCGGACGACGTCGCCGCCGGGCGGCTGCCGGCGGTCAGTTGGGTCGTGGCGCCCGAGGCGCAGTCCGAGCACCCGAACTACGCGCCCGCGCAGGGGGCCGACTTCACCGCCTCGTACGTGCTCGATGCGCTCGCCAAGAACCCGGCCGTGTGGGCGAAGACCGTCGTGTTCCTCAACTACGACGAGAACGACGGCTTCTTCGACCACGTCGTGCCGCCCACTCCCCCGGCGGGCACGCCGGACGAATTCGTCAACGGGCAGCCGATCGGCCTCGGGGCGCGGGTGCCGATGATCGTGATCTCGCCGTGGAGCCGCGGGGCGCGGACGTGTTCGGAGGTGTTCGACCACACCTCCGTGCTGCGCTTCCTCGAACGGTGGACGGGCGTCCGCGAGACCAACATCTCCCAATGGCGCCGCACCGTCTGCGGCGACCTGCTCAGCGCGTTCGCGTTCACGGGCACGAACGTGGCGTTCCCGACGCTGCCGGACACCAAGAAGCTGCTCGACGATCTCGCCGGTCAGCGCTGGAAGTTGCCGCCGCTCACCCCGCCGATCATCCAGCACCAGCCCGGGCAGGAGAGCGGCGACCGCGAAGGGCTACCGCTCGCCTACGGGTTCGCGACGTCGTCGTGGACGCAGAGCGACAACGGCACCTTCTGGATCAAGGTCGCCAACACCGGGCAGCTCGGCGCCGGATTCTCGATGTACACGGTCAACCACCGCAACTTCGGCGCGTGGCAGTACACCGTCCCGGCCGGCGGCAGCGTGCAGGACTACTTCAGCGCGCTGGGCGTGAGCGGCGGACCGTACGACATCGACGCGCACGGCCCGGACGGCTACCTGCGCGGCTTCAAGGGCGACGTCCGCACGTGGCGCGACGCCGGAAAGGCCCACCCGGAGGCGGCGGTCGTCGACCGCCCGGGGCGCAGGCTCACGCTCACGCTCACGAACTCCGGCGGCAAGGCGGCCGTGTTCACGATCGCGGCGAACGCGGCGGAAGGTGCGTCGGGCGGGGCCGCGGCGACGGTCAGCGTCGCGCCGGGCGAGACGCACCGGACCGATCTGGCCGCCACCGCGGCCGGACGCTACGACATCACGGTCACCGCGGACTCCGGCGACGGCTTCACCCGCCGCTTCGCCGGGCGCCTCTACAGCTGACCACGCCTACCAGCTGACCACACCTCTATAACCGAACAACCGGTACGACCGAACGACGGGAACGACCGGAACAACCGGAACAACTGACCACGTCGCGACGGCGGGGCCTGCCCGGCACGGCCTAGGGCAGGCTCCGCCTCACGGCGGCCATTCCTCCATCATCTGCGCCAGCGCCGGGTGCACCGCCCACATCTCGTCCCTTGTCACCGGTCCCGGATTCGCGGCGTGCTGCCGCGCCCGGACGTACTCGTACAGGCGGCGGAACAGGCGCGTGCCGCCGGTCTCCCACAGTTCGTCGGCGGCGACGGTGAGGTGGAAGAAGTACCAGGCGTAGTCGAAGAGGCCACGGTCGAGGGCCTTCGGCAGGTCGGCGAGGTCGCGGTACGGGAGATCGGCCGCGTTCAGGTCGTACCCGACGGCGGTGAGGGCCTGCACCGCCGGAAGCATGTCCGGTTCCATCTCGTTGAGATAGCCGATCATGCCCATGTTGGCGTGCAGTTCGACGAGCCAAAGGTCGGGGTATTTGTCCCAGCCTTGCTGGTGGTAGAGGTGCACCAGTTCGTGGACGTGGATCGCTTCGTAGTACGGCGTAAGCGATCCCTGCTCGCCGAATTCCTCGCGCAGGTTGGCACGCGTGGCGTCCGTCAAGTACGGCTCATACGAAGCAAGTTGGTCGACGTAGAACGGCGCTTCGCCGATCGGCACGGCAATTTCCGCGGCATGTGCGTGGGGCATGCCGTACAGCGGCATGTCGGTGACGTCCGCCCAGTCGGCCTCGCCCGCGACGCTCAGCCGCAAGCTCGGGGTGAAGTGCAGGGCGTCGGTCAGCCAGGTGACGACGCGTTCGGTGCGGGCGGCGAGTTCGGTGGCGCGGGCTTCCGCGCCGGATGTCGCGCGGACCGCGAACGGGAACCCGGAGACCGGGCTCAGTCGACGTACTTCGGTGTTCGACATGCCGGACCTCCCAGGGGCGTTCCAGGACCACTTCCCGAACGACGACCAGAACGACTTACGGAACGACTTGCAAAACCACACAGCCGCCGCGAAGTCGGCCGTGTGCTCGGATTTTCGATCGGATTCAGACTAACCCGATGCCTATTCGACTGGGATAAGTCCTTTTGGGTAGTCAATCGGTCACCCTTGGATGCCGTCGACCCACCGATGATCGACCGCCGCAGCGGTGATCCTCAGCATGCCCCGGCACGGCGACGGGAACCCTTCCGGCCGGAAAACTCCGGGAATCCGCCCGGAGACGCCGCACGGACCAACAAACGCAGATGCAGACAACGCAGAGCGGCCCGGTGTCCGCCCCCTCCGAGGGGGCGGACACCGGGCCGCAATCCGGGCCGCGAGGCCGCGATCCGGGCCACGATCCGCGCCGCAATCGGTGCCACGATCCATGCGCAAATCCGGTCCGACCGTCAGCTCGCAGTGCGCTGATCCGCAGTGTCCCGATCCGCGGTGTTCCGATCCGCGGTGCTTTCCGCCCGTGCCCCCGCCCCTGCCCGTGCCCCCGCCTTCGCCCCCGCCCTGGGCAGCAGCTGCACCAGCGCCGCCGTCAGCAGCGGGAAGGCGATCATCGGGATCATCGCCCAGGTGAAGGCGTGGGCGTAGTCGTTGGCGGCCAGGCCGCCGCCGAGCCGGTCGTAGAACACAATCCCCACCACCGCAACACCGAGCGCGCCGCCTACCTGCTGGGCGGTGTTGAGCACGCCGGCCGCCGAGGCCGCATACCGGGGGCTGACCCCGGCGAGCACGATCGGGGACATCGGGACGAGCGCGAAGCCCATGCCGTACCCGGCGATCAGGAAGCCCGGGACCAGCCAGCCGACGGACCCGCTCACGCCGATCATGTGGACGGTGTCGCCGATGATCGCGTAGCCGATCGCGGTCAGTCCGCCACCGAGTGCGAGCACCTGGCGGCCGAGCTTCGCCGCGACCTTTCCGGCCTGGGCGGCGCCCACGAAGTAGCCGACGCCGAGCATCGTGAACAGCAGGCCCGAGCGCAGCGCGGTCATGCCCTGCCCCATTTGCAGGTAGAGCGCCAGTACGAGGAAGAAGGACGCCATGGCCATCTGGTAGGACAGCGTGACGGCGAGTCCGGCGGAGAAGGAGCGCTCGCGGAACATCGCCACGTCCATCAGCGGCGACCCGCCGCGGGTGGCCAGGCGGCGCTGGTAGACGACGAAGATGCCGAGGAGCACCGGGGCGGCGGCGAGCGACAGCCACGTCCACAGCGGCCAGCCCTGCTCGCGGCCCTGCACCAGCGGCAGCACGATGGCGACCAGCCCGAGCACCACCAGGTCCGCACCGACCAGGTCGAGGCGCGTGCCGCCGGTGCCGCGGCTCTCCGGGATGCAGCGCGGGGCGAGGAAGATGGCGGCGATACCGACGGGCACGTTGATCCAGAAGATGCTCCGCCAGTCGAGGCCGAACAGGTCGATCGCGATCAGACCGCCGCCGATGAGCTGGCCGAAGACCGCGGCGAAGCCGATGGTCATGCCGTACGCGGTGAACGCCTTGGCCTTGCGGGCGCCGTCGTAGACCACGTTCACCAGGCCGAGGACCTGCGGCATCAGCAGCGCCGCGGCGGCGCCCTGGACGACGCGGGCGACGATGAGCTGTTCGGAGTTCTGCGCCAGCCCGCAGGCCGCGGAGGCGACGGTGAACAGCGCCATGCCCGTGCCGAACATGCGGCGCCGGCCGAACATGTCGCCGAGGCGGCCGCCGAGGATCAGCGAGGCGGCGAGGGCCAAGCCGTAGCCGGCGACGACCCACTGGATCGCGGCGGCGCTCGCGCCGAGGTCCGCCTGGGTCGCGGGGATCGCGACGTTGACGATGAAGAAGTCGAGCGTGGTGATGAAGATGCCGCTGAGCAGGACGGCGAGCGGCATCCACGACGTGGTCGTCGGCGGGGCGGCCTCCGCCTCGGCGGCGCGCGGGGTGGTGGTGCTGGTCGACACGGTCGGATCCTTTCCGGGTGGCCGACCGGCGGTCGGCGGGCAGGCCTGGGCGAGCGGACCGGCCGCGGTAAGCGGGCGGCAGGCTTCGGTGAGCGGCGGGCGGACTTCGCCAAGCGGCAAGCAGGCTGCGGTAAGCCGCGGCTCACAGTCCGGCGGGGACCTTGTCGAGGAAGCCGTGGACGGTGGTGATGCGGCCGGTGGGGTCGAGGGCGACGACGTCGAAGCCGATGGCGAGGGCTTCGCCGCCTGCCGGGCCGAGGTGCCACGGGAAGCGGGCGATGTCGTGGTGGCCGTCGACGGGGCCGCCGAGGGTGAACACCAGCCCGGCGAACTGGCCTTGGACCGCACCGATGACCGTGTCGATGCCGTCGTGCCCGGCGACCGCGGCGAGCGGGTCGGTGTAGGTGGCGTCGGGGGTGTAGGCGGCTTCGACGAGCGCGCGGCGCTTGACGGCTTCGGTCTCGTTCCAGGCGGCGAGGTACCGCTCGACGGCGGCGGCGAAGTCGACGGCGGGGGTGGTGGTCATGGCGGTGTGTCCTTCCGTTTCTCCCGGCCGCGGTCGGAGGGGGTCCGCCGGGCCGGTCCGCGGCCCCCGGTCACGGTGTTCCGGGGCGCTTTCCGCAGGTCAAGAAGTTACGGAGGATCACGGGAGGCGGAATCAGTCACGCATAAGTACTTGGGTAAGTCGTCCGCTAGTCCGGCGTAAGTCACGCCCGCGTGCCTCCCCCGGCACGCCGACCCGCGCGGGGCGCTACGGTGCGAAGCATGATCCACGGGCGGGCGCAGGAACAGGCCGCGGTCGAGTCGCTGATCGGCGCGGCACGCGACGGGACAAGCGGAGTCCTCGTGGTGCGCGGCGAAGCCGGCATCGGCAAGACGACGCTGCTCGACCATGCGGTCGCGGCCGCCGACGGCGTACCCGTGGTGCGCGGCACCGGGGTCGAGTTCGAGGCGGACCTGCCGTACGCGGGCCTCACCATGCTGCTGCGCCCCGCCCTCGGGCATGCGGCCGCGATCCCCGAGCCGCAGCGCCGTGCGTTGGACGCCGCGCTCGGCTTGGCGTCGGGGCAGGCCCCCGAGCCGATGTTCGTGGGCTTGGCCGTGCTGTCGCTGTTGTCGGAGTACGCGGGCGACGGGCCGCTGCTGTGCGTCGTCGACGATGCCCAGTGGCTCGACCGGGTCTCGTCCGACGCCCTGGTGTTCGCCGCGCGCCGCCTGCACGCGGAGGGTGTCGTGATGCTGTTCGGCGCCCGCGACGGCGAAGGCTCGTTCCCCGCGCCGGGGCTGCCGGAACTGCGGCTGTCCGGTCTGGCCGCGACGGACGCGGGAGCGCTGCTGGACGCGCACGCCGCCGGCCTGTCCCCCGCCGCCCGGTTCCGAGTGCTCGCCGAAGCGCACGGCAATCCGCTCGCGCTGCGCGAACTGCCCGTCGCGCTGGAGGGCGAGAACAAGGCGGCGGTCTTCCGGCCCGGCCAACTGCCGCTCACCAGCCGCCTCCAACTCGCCTTCCACGGCCAGGTCAGCAGGCTGCCCGAGGCGACCCAGGCGCTGCTGCTGCTCGCCGCGCTGGACGACACCGGCGACGTCGGCGTCGTGATGCGGGCCGCCGAGACGCTCGGTGCCGGGGCCGCGGACTTGGAGCCCGCACGTACCGCCGACTTGCTGCACGTCGCCGACGGGGTACCGCGCTTCCGGCACCCGCTGATCCGCGCCGCCGTCCACCAGCGCGCCCCCCTCGACCGCCGGTTGGCCGCGCACCGTGCCCTCGCGTCCGCGCTCGACGGACCCGACCAGGCCGACCGGCGCGCCTGGCAGCTCGCCGCGGCCTCCACCGGGCCCGACGAAGACGTCGCCGATGCCCTGGAGGCGACCGCCGGGCGCGCCCGCGAACGCGGCGGCTACGCCTCGGCGGCCCGCGCGTACGAGTACGCGGCCCGCCTGACCGTCGATCCCGACCGCCGAGTACGCCGCCTCGCCCAAGCCGCCCAGTGGGCTTCCGAAGCCGGCGACCTCGACCGCGCCCGCGACTTCGCGGCCCGCAGCGCCGCGGGCGCCCACGATCCCGCCGACCGCGCCACCCTCGCTTTGGTGCACGGTCTCGCGGACTTCTGGCAAGGGGCCTTCCCCAGCGCGCACAAGTTGCTGGTCGCGGGCGCCGACGAGACCGCGGACGCCGTCCCCGGACAGGCCGCCCGTCTGCTCGTCCAGGCCGCACACGCCGGGTGGTACGTCGGCGAAACCGAACTCCTCACCACCATCGACCGGTTGGCCGCGATCAAACTGCCCGCGGACGATCCGATCACCCCGGTCGCGCAGTACCTGGTCGCGGCACTCGGCCGCGCCGCCGAGGACCCCGACGGAGCGCCGCCCCCGCTGCTCGGCGACGTCCTCGCCGACGTGCGCCGCGTCGAGGACGCATCCGGTGCCGAAGTCGACGCCCGCGTCCTGCAATTGCTGTGCGGGCTCGCCCTGACCCAGGGCCAGGACTCCGACGCGCACGACCTCGCGGCACGCCTCGTCGAGGACAGCCGGCAGCGCGGCGGCATCGGACGGCTGCCCACCCTGCTGTTCTTCAAAGTCGAAGCCGAACAGTTCCAAGACCTGCACACCGACGCCCTCGCCACCGCCACCGAAGCCCTCCGCTTCGCGGAAGACACCGGGCAGCAGCAGTGGATCAGCCAGTTCCACAGCGTGCTCGCGCTGCTGCGCGCGGTCGAAGGCGACGAAGAGGCCTGCCACCGGTCCGCCGACGCCGCCCTGGCCACCGGAACCGGAGGCGCCATGGCCGCGGGCACCCCGTGGGCCTACTGGGCACTCGGCATCCTCGACCTGGGCCTCGGCCGTGCCGGCGCCGCTGTCACCCGCCTGGAACAGCTCGCGCGGGAGCCCCTGCGCCACCACATCTGCGCCACCCGCAGCGCGCCCGACCTCGTCGAATCCGCCGTCCGGATCGGTGAACCCGAGCGCGCCGCCGATCAGTTGGCGCGCTTCGAACGCTGGGCCGAACGCTCTCGCCAGCGCTGGGCCCAAGCCATGGTGCTGCGCTGCCAGGCCCTCCTCGCCGACGACGAAGCCGCCGAAGATCTGTGGACCGCCGCCCTCGCCCGGCACGAGCCCGACCGGCGGCCGATGGAACGCGCACGCACCGCACTCCTGTACGGCGAATGGCTGCGCCGCATGCGCCGCAAGACCGACGCGCGCACCCAACTCCGCACCGCACTGGAAGAGTTCGAACGCCTCGGCGCCCGCCCCTGGGCCGAGCGGGCGCGCGGCGAACTCGACGCGTCCGGCACCGCGTCGGCCGCCCGCGCGAGCGCCCCGCCGACCGGCGCGCTCGCCGTCCTCACCCCGCAGGAACTGCAGATCACCCGGCTCGCCGCGCAGGGTCTGTCGAACCGCGACATCGCCGCGCAGCTGTTCCTCAGCCCGCGCACGGTCGGGCACCACCTGTACAAGGCGTATCCCAAGCTGGGCATTCTCTCCCGGACCGAACTTGCCGCGATCCCGGACCTGGGGCCTGCGGCGCAGTCCGGCGGCTGACACCTGACTAACCGTCAAGAATGCGCCGCAGCTGGTCTCATGTACCTGCTGGGCGTATCGAGCGCTCGCTAGACTCGGATTTCGCCTGCGCATCGGCGCGGGCCACGGCAAGGCGGAGGACGTACGGGCATGGTGGCGGATCTGCGGCCGGACGGCCACACGGACTGGCGGGCCTACGAGCCGGTCCGGCTGCCGCCCATCCTCGCCGCGTCACTGGACGCGTTCGACGAGCACGGCTACCACGGCACGACCGTACGCGACATCGCACGCCGCGTCGGCGTCACCGTGCCCGCGCTCTACTACCACTACCAGAACAAGCAGGCACTGCTCGTCGAGCTGCTCCTCGGCTCGATGAACGCGGTGCTGGGCCGCTGCCGTTCGGCCGTCGAGGAAGCCGGGCCGGACCCGGTGGAGCGGTTCGGCGCGCTGGTCGAGTGCATCGTGCTGTACATGGCCAACCGGGCGCCGATGGCGTTCCTGGACACCGAGACGCGCAGCCTCGAACCGGACAACCGGGCCCGGTACATCGCGATGCGCGACGAACTCGAAGCCCTCGTGCAGACCAGCGTGCGCGATGCGGTGGCCCGCGGCGACTTCACCACCCCGTACCCGGTGGACGCCGGGCGTGCGGTGCTGACGATGGCGCAGGCGGTGGCGAACTGGTACCGGCCGTACGGTCGCCTGACGCCGCAGGAGATCGCCGGCCGGTACGTGGAAATCGCGCTTGCCGCCGTCGGGCACCGCACGAAGGACTGACTCCCGTTCGCCTCCGGACTACTTCGGTGCCATCCGGATCGCCCCGTCGAGGCGGATCACTTCGCCGTTGAGCATGCCGTTCTCCACGATGTGCGCGACGAGTGCGGCGAATTCGGACGGCTGCCCGAGGCGGCTCGGGTGCGGCACCTGGCTGCCCAGCGAGTCCTTCGCCTCCTGCGGCAGCGAGCCGAGCAGCGGAGTCTCGAACGTGCCGGGCGCGATGGTCATCACGCGGATCGCCCGGGCGGCGAGGTCGCGGGCGGCGGGCAGCGTCAGCGCGACGATCCCGCCCTTGGAAGCGCTGTAGGCGGCCTGTCCGATCTGGCCGTCGAACGCGGCCACCGACGCGGTGTTGACGATCACGCCGCAGTCGCCGTCGAGCCGGTCGTTGCCGACCATGCGCTCGGCGGCCAGCCGCATGACGTTGAAGGTGCCGACGAGGTTGATGCGGACCGTCCGCTCGAAAAGGTCGAGCGGGAAGGCGCCGTTGCGGCCGACCGTGCGGGCGGCGCTGCCGATCCCCGCGCAGTTGACGGTGATGGCGAGGCGGCCCATCGTCTGCGCCATGTCGAGCGCGGCGCCGACCTCCTCCTCGGACGTCACGTCCGCGGCCGCGAAGACCGCACGGTCGCCGAGCGCCGCAGCCGCGTCCTTGCCTGCCGAGCCGGGCAGGTCGAGCAGGACGACGGACGCGCCCTTGGCGTGCAGGAGTTCCGCCGTCGCCCGGCCGAGGCCCGAAGCGGCCCCGGTGACGAGGGCGACGTTTCCTTCGATACGCATGGTGTCTGTCCCTCGGGTCGAGGCCGGCCGGGTCGGACGGGACTCCCGCCGTCACCGCTGATGCTTCGTCAGAGCCGTTCGATGATGGTGGCGTTCGCCATGCCGCCGCCTTCGCACATGGTCTGGAGGCCGTAGCGTCCTCCGGTGGCCTCCAGCACGCCGAGCAGGGTGGCCATGAGGCGTCCGCCGGACGCGCCGAGCGGGTGGCCGAGCGCGATGGCGCCGCCGCGGATGTTGGTCTTCGCCAGGTCGGCGCCGGTGTCCTTCGCCCAAGCCAGCGGCACCGGGGCGAACGCCTCGTTGACCTCGAACGCGTCGATGTCGTCGATGCCGAGCCCGCCGCGCTCCAGCACCCTGCGGGTCGCCGGGATCACCCCGGTGAGCATGAGCAGCGGGTCGTCACCGGTCACCGCGAACGCATGGAACCGGGCCCGCGGGGTCAGCCCGAGCGCGTTCGCCTTCTCCTCGCTCATGATCAGAACGGCCGAGGCGCCGTCCGTCAGCGGCGACGAATTCCCCGGGGTGATGCGCCAGTCGATCTCCGGGAAGCGCGCGCCCATGGCCTCGTGGACGAACGCCGGCTTCAGCCCGGCGAGCCCTTCCGGAGTCGTCGACGCGCGCACGGTCTCGTCGACGTGGTGCTCGTACGCCGACCCGTCCGGCCCGGTGACCGTGATCGGCACGATCTCCCGGTCGAACGCGCCCGCGGCGGCGGCCTCGGCCGCGAGCCGGTGCGAGCGGGCCGAGAACGCGTCGAGTTCCTCGCGGTCGAACTTCCAGCGTGCCGCGATGAGTTCGGCGGAGTAACCCTGCGGGATCAGGCCGTCGGGGTAGCGCTCGGCGAGCGGTTCGAACGGGTTGCGGCCCTGCGCGGTGAAGCCCATCGGCACCCGGCTCATGGACTCGACGCCCGCCGCGATGGCGATGTCGTACGCGCCCGCGATCACGCCCTGCGCGGCGAAATGCGCGGCCTGCTGGCTGGATCCGCACTGCCGGTCGACGGTGGTGCCGGGCACCGACTCGGGGAAGCCCGCGGCGAGCAGCGCGCTGCGGGCGATGTTGAGGGCCTGGTCGCCTCCCTGCGAAACGCAGCCGGTGATGACGTCGTCGACGAGCGCCGGGTCGAGGCCGTTGCGCTCGACCAACTGGCGCAGCACGTCCCCGAGCAGGGCCACCGGGTGGGTGCCGGACAGCGCGCCGCCGGGCTTGCCTTTGCCGGAAGCGCTGCGGACGGCGTCGACGATCACTGCGGTGGTCATGGGGCGGTCTCCCGTCGCGGTGGTGGGCGAGGTGGGCGAACTGCGGTGACACGGCCGATCGGCAGCCCGCGACGCGGTGTGACGCCGGGGCGGTGATGGGCACACAGAGTTACTGAACGGGCGCTAAGCCCAGCCTATCCCGGCCCTCGCTCGGGGTGTCAAGCATCGAACCGACGCACAAGGCGGATTTCCGACCGTCGAGTCGGGATCGCGGGGAGAGTGCACAGCTGTCCCTCTGGACTTACCGGCGCCGCCCGGTCAGGGTCGGGACCACGAACCACGAGAACGGAGCCGTCCATGACCGCCACCCCCTCCATGACCATCGACGGCGCGGCGGTCGAGACCGCCGCGACCGTCGGCGTCGTCAACCCGGCGACCGGCGCGGTCTTCGCGCAGGCCCCGGACTGCTCGCGCGACCAGCTCGACGCCGCGTTCGCCGCCGCCGACCGCGCGTTCGCCGCGTGGCGCCGCGACGAGGACGCCCGCCGCACCGCCCTGCGCGCCTGCGCCGCCGCGCTGACCGCCCGCGCGAACGACATCGGCGCGGTCCTCACCGCCGAACAGGGCAAGCCGCTGGGCGACGCGGTCCGCGAGGTCTACACCGCCGCCGCGTGGTTGAACTACTACGCGGGCCTCGAACTGCCCCGCGAGGTCATCCAGGACGACGAACGCGGCCTGGTCGAGGTGGTCCGCCGCCCGGTCGGCGTGGTCGCCGCCATCACCCCGTGGAACTTCCCGCTCACCCTCGCGTTCTGGAAGATCGCCCCGGCGCTGCGGGCGGGCAACACGGTCGTCATCAAGCCGTCGCCCTACACTCCGCTGTCCACGCTGATCGTCGGCGAGATCCTGCGCGACGTCCTGCCCGCGGGCGTGGTCAACACGGTCAGCGGCGGCGACGAACTCGGCGCGTGGATGACGGCCCACCCGCTCGCCCGCAAGATCAGCTTCACCGGCTCGGTCGCCACCGGCAAGCACGTCGCCGCGTCGGCCGCCCCCGACCTCAAGCGCGTCACCCTGGAACTCGGCGGCAACGATGCCGCGATCGTCCTCGACGACGCCGACCCGGCGAAGATCGCCGAGCGCATCTTCTGGGGCGCGTTCACCAACAGCGGCCAGGTGTGCGCCGCCGTCAAGCGCGTGTACGTCCCCGAGTCCCTGCACGACGACCTGGTGGAGGCCCTCGCGGCGCAGGCCAAGGCGGTACGCGTCGGCGTCGGCACCGACGAGGGCGTGCAGCTCGGCCCGGTCAACAACAAGCCCCAGTTCGAGCGTGTGAACGAACTCGTCGAGGACGCGCTGGCCGGCGGCGCGGTCGTCGTGGCGGGCGGGCAGCGCCTGGAGGTCGGCGACGGCGGCGGCTACTTCTACGCACCGACCATCCTCACCGGGATCGGCAACGGCTCGCGCATCGTCGACGAGGAGCAGTTCGGGCCCGCGCTGCCCGTGGTCACGTACCGCGACCTCGAGGCGACCGTCGACCACGTCAACACCGGCCGCTTCGGCCTCGGCGGCTCGGTGTGGTCCGGCGACCCGGACCGCGCCGCGGACGTCGCCGCCCGCCTCGACGTCGGCACCGCCTGGGTCAACACCCACCTCGCCCTCGCCCCGAACCAGCCCTTCGGCGGCGCGAAGTGGAGCGGCATCGGCGTGGAGAACGGGCCTTGGGGACTGTACGGGTTCACGGAGCTGCAGGTGCTGCACCGGGCGCGGTGATCCGGATCCGGGTTTCCGACCGCGGCCGGGGGTAGGTTTCGACGCCGGGGCCGGGCGGCTTGGTGCCGCCCGGCCCCGGCGCGTTCAGGCTTGGGTCGAGCTTTCGGCGGCGCTTTCGGTGACGCTCCGGGTGTCGCTTTGGGTGTGCTTCAGGTGGCGCTTTCGGTCGATCCCTCGGTGGCTGCCAGCTCCGCGGCGCTGCGTTCGACGCAGAACTCGTTGCCTTCCGGATCCGCCATGACGGCCCAGCCCCTGCCGTCCGGCGTCCGGCGGTCGTCGACGACGGTCGCGCCCAGGGCGGTCAGGCGCTCGACCTCGGCGTCGCGGCTGCGGTCCCGCGGCTGGAGGTCGAGGTGCACCCGGTTCTTGATCTCCTTGGGCTCCGGCACCCGCTCGAACAGCAGCCCCACGACCGGGTTCTCGACGAGTACCTCGTCGTCCCCGGGCTCATCGCCTTCGCCGAGCTTTCCGCCGAGCGCCTCGGCCCAGAACAGCGCCAGCGTGTACGGCTCACGGCAGTCGATCGTGACATGACGTACAGAAGATGACATGGGGCGATCCTAGGGCCGGGTGGGGCGAGGCGGCGTGGGCCGGGCGCGCGCCCGCTCGGGACGGGGCGGGTCGGATCGGGTCGGGCGGCGACGTGGCTTTCCGACGACGTGGCGTGCCGGCGGCCTACCATGCCGGCCTGACTTACCGGCGACTTACGGCGTCGGTGTGGCATACCCGTCGTGATACGGCGCCTTCGCGTTCACGGCGGACATGCGGTCGGTCAGGACGGACCAGGGCTGGTCGTCGAGGCCGACCACGCCGACGTTGCCGTCCGCGCCGTCGGGGGTACGTCCGCCGGCGGGCTGGTCGACGTACCGGAACCAGTGCACGCCCACGATCCACGGCGCGTCGAAGAACGTCTGCGCGACTTGGGCGTAGCGCTCGGCGCGCTGGTTCTGGCCGGCGTCGACCAGCTGGGCGCCGGGCACGGTGTTGGGCAGCCCGGCGTCGGCGGCGAGGGCGGTGAAGCCGGACACCAGGACCGGGCGTCCGCTCAGCTCGTGGAACGCCCGCAGATCGGGTTCCGCGGCGACCACGGACGATCCGCCGAGGGTGGCGGCGAACTCTTTTGCCTCATCCGTCGTTTGGAAGGCGTCGACACTGAAGACGTCCACCCAGGAACCGGCTTCCTTCACCACCTCGACCGGGGTGGACAGCAGCGAGGCGCGGAACCCGAGGATGAGGTGGTGCCGGTCGACCTGGCGCACCGCGCGCGTCGTCACCTCGAAGTAGCGCCGGGCGGCGGCCCGGACGAAGCCCTGCGGATCGCCGCGGTACTGCTCGGCCATCAGCCGCCCCGGCGCGCCGTCGGGGAGCGCGAGGTACGCCTCGAGCAGCGTCGTACTGCCGCTCTGGCCCAAGCCCCAATTCGGCTTGTCGTCGAGGTACCAGCCCATCAGGTAGGGGTCGACGGCAAGCGGCGCCACTTTGGCACGCACCACATCGGCGGCGTGGTCGGCGAACGCGGGATCGAACCAGTCGTGCGTGGTGCCGGACTGGCCGCCGGGCTGCCAGCTGCCGTCGAAGTCCAGCTGGGGAACGTACGCAAAGCTCGGCCCGAACATCGCATAGTCCGACCCGGCCCCGAGCGTGTTGAAGCCCCACGTACCGAGCCGCTTGGTCGTCGCGGAGATCCAGTCCGCCGGATCGGGATAGGCGGCGGACATGGCGGCGCAGTACGTACAGGTGCCGGTCGCACGATCGGTGTCCTCGCCGGGCCGCACCGCATCGACGCCCAGCGAGTAGAACGGGCGCCCGTCGGGCGTGCGCAACCCCCAGCGGCCGTCCGCGTCCTTGTCCACGCGGTAGAAGCCGAACGTCTCGCTGGGGAGCGGCGCGGCCGGCAGCGTGTCGAACTTGGGCCCGAACCGGTCGCGGCCGTCCCGTCCGGAGTCGGTGTACGAGAGCGCGACGAGCGTGCCGGTCGTGAGGGTGAGGGCGACGATGAGGAGGGAGACGGTCCAGACGAGGTAGCGGCGGCGGCGCGGCGGTGGGGGCGGGGTGGGACTGTCGGGCCTGGCGGGATCGGAGGCGGGACGGCGTTCCAAGGCTGCGCGTTCACGGAACGCGCTTTGGGGGGAAACCCGTTGACGGCCTTCTCGGTCGCGGATCGGCCGTTCGGACCTTGGGATTTCGGGCGCTGCGCGTTCGGGCTCCGGGCGTTCGAGCGCGAGACGCTCGGATCGTACGCGCTCGATGGCCGAAAGCTCGGGGGCCGGAGGCTCGGGGGCGGCATTCCCGGAAGCCGAACGCTCGGACTTGCGCCGCTCGGACCTCGGGCGCTCCCCGCGCAGTTCCTTCGGCAGACGATGCCTCGCCTCGCGCCCCATGGCCGACTCCCCGTGTGCCGCGTCTGGTTACGGTGGTGCGTACAGGTGGTGCGGTCGTTCGATGGTGCGGTCGTCCGTGGTGGTGCGGTGGTGCTGGTGCACTGGTGTAGTGGTGCACTGGTGCGGTGGTTCTGTGGTCCGCCGGCTCTTCGGCGTGATGCTTCGCTCGATGCGGTGGAACTCGGGCTTGGGTGTCCGCGCTGTGGTGTGCCGTCAGCGGACGCCGTGACCCTACCGCGTGGGGAGCGTCATCCGGCCAGTGCGTCCGCCAAGCGCGCCAAGTCGTCGGCGCACCAGACGGCTCGTTCGCCGGGCCGGGCGCCGGGGAGCGGGACGTGGACGGCCACGCGCCAGGCCTCCGGAATGCCGTGGAGCCCGTAGACGGCCCCGGCGAGCCCGCCGGTGATGGCGGCGACGGTGTCCGTATCGCCACCCAGGTCCACGGCGACACACACCGCGTCGCGGAACGTGCGCGTGTGCCGCAAGGCCCACACGGCGGACCCGAGCGCGGGCCACACCGCACCGTTGAACTCGGTGGCCTTGTCGGGGTGCCAGTCGTCGACCAACACTGTTGCCCAGCGGTCGCGTTCCTCTCCCTGTACCTGCGCAAGAGCCGTCGGCAGGGCGGCGATCGGATTGCCACCGCCCAAGGCCACCCGGATCAGCTCGTGGAAGATCACGCAGCCCTCGCCCGTCGCCGGATCCGCATGCGTGAGCCGCGAGATCGCCCGCGCCACCTCGGCACTCCGCGGACGCGGCAGCGTGGCGCCGTACAGCGCCCCGGCGACCGCCCGCATGAGCGAGCCGTTGCCGGCCGCGAGGTGATGGTGCGCGAGGTAGTCGTCGGCCGCCTGGTCATACGGCAGACCGGAGGTGAGGACCACTTCGGTCTGAAGCATCATGCCGGGGCGGGTGGGGGTCGGGTCGGGTGGGGTGGGGGCTGGTGGGACGTCTACCAACGCGGAACGGCATCCCCCGCCACCGGATGCCGGGCCTGGAACGCCAGCCGCATGTCCGCATCCACCGCCAGGTCCGTCAGCACGTCGTCCAACCCGGCGAACACCTCCCACGGCTCCCGCCGCCCGCCCTCGGCCGCAACCAGCCGGGCGACGACCAGGTTCTCCAGCTGCTCGACCCGTACGCCCTTCCACACCTTGTCGGCCAAGCACACCAGCAAGTCCTCGACAGGCAAGCCGGGTTGCGCCCACGTCCCGTGCGTACACGCGAACCGCGCCATCTCCGCGGCGACACCGCTGTCGTACAACAGCTCGTACCCGCCCAACTCGTGCGCGTGCCCCGGCCCCGACAACTCCTCCGGATGCACCACCTTGCCGATGTCATGCGTGGCCGCCCCGAACAACACCGCCTCCCGGTCGAACTCCAACCCGGGATACGCCCGTTCCACCCACCCCACCAGCCGCCACGCCACGTCGTGCACCAACCGCAAATGCGCAGCAAGCCGAGGCGGCGCCTCCACCCGACACAGCAACTCCGCCACCCACACCGGCAAGGGCCGCGGATCCGGATCCCCCGAATCCACCAACGCCCGCCGCAACGCATCAGACACCATCACCTAACGGTACGTCACCCTCCCCCGCACTCCCGTGACAACTCCCCAGCCCCGGGGTGAACTTCCCACGCCACTCGGGCAGACGGCCTGTCACGTCCTCCGCGCCACGACTGCCGTGCGGACTCTTTCCGCCGCCTCCGCAGGGGACTCGTGTTCCCAGATACGGACGGCGAGCCAGCCGGCGGCGGCGAGGCGGGCGTCGGTGTCGGCGTCGCGGACGCGGTTGCCTTCGATCTTGTTGCGCCAGAACTCGGCGTTGTTCTTGGGCCAGGTGGCGTGCTCCGGGCAGCCGTGCCAGAAACAGCCGTCGACGAACACGGCGACCCTTGCCGGGCCGAAGACGACGTCGGCCTCGCGGCGTATGCCCTTCAGGGGTCTCCGGTGCACGCGATAGCGCAGACCCGACGCGTGGAGGGCCTTGCGCAGGTTCAGCTCCAGCTGCGTGTCGCGGCTCTTCTGGCGGCTCATCCGGGCGCGCGTCTGCGGCGTCGTTTCGAGGGTCTCCACCCTCCTATTCTCCGTCAACGGCCGGCCCCGTCGACGTCGACAACGGCCTGTCCCGCCTTCTCGGAATTGCGCGCGCGGAAGCGCACCCGGGCCGGCCCGGTCCCCTCCGCAGACGGGGGCGGAACCATCAGGAAGCCCATGACCAGGTCCTCCGGGCGGATCGACCCGTCCGCACGCACCAGCTCGCGTGCCGCCGAGGCGGAATCCGCCTCCACGACCGGATACAGCACCAGAGCGCCCCGCCCCGGGCCCCGCAGCGCCTCCGCGGCCGGGTCGGGCCCCGGCACCGCCAAACCCGCGATGCGCTTCGGGGTCTGCCGGTGGAACGACTCGGACACGGCACCGAACAACGGGGGACGGCGACGGCGACGGCGGGCCAGGGACAACGGCACCGAGCCGCCGACGGAGGCCTGCAACGCGCCGGTCGCGGTCTGCGACGGCACCAGCAACACCCAGTCGGCGATCTGGCTTGCGTCGAGACTCCGCAGATACGCCAGATGCGGTTCAAACCGCGAGGGATCCCACCACCTCGACTGCTCCAACACCGACAACAGCTCGTCATGCGACACGACGGCCGTGCGGGCCAGGAAGGGGCGCGTCGACGCCGTCACGTCGTTGACGTAGGTGAACTCGACCTGCGCCCCCAACCGGTCCAGGAAGGGCCGCCACAGCTGCGTGTTGTGCGCCTTGTCCTTCGGCTTCTCCGGATATGCCGTCGGCTCGATCGGCTCCCCGGGCGACCGGATCTCCACGAGTTCGGCGTTGTACATCTTGTTCACGCCCGTGGGACGAAGCCACGGCAGGTGTTGCGCCACCAACGGCGGCACTTGGGCCGGTGTCACCTGCGGCCGGCCGTCGACCGACTCCGCGTACCGGTGCAGCTCGCCGCGGAAGACTTCCTCGTCCCGACAGATCGCCTCGAAGGCGTCGTACAGGTCGACCGTCTTGGTGCCGAACGCCTCCGAACGCCCGATGTACAACCGCACCAGATCCCGATAGCCGTGGCGGAACCCGAACCATCGGCCCATCTGCATGAGCGTGTCGGCCTGTGCCGTGGTCCGCCGGTAATACGTCACGGTCAGTCCCTCGACCGTGAAGCCACGCGACAGCTTCGTACCACCGACCAGGATCTTCCAGATCGGTCGCTTGTCGAAGTCGGCCGTACCCTTTTCCACGTCGGCGTCACCGTTCACGGTGATCACCGGATTGCCGTCGCCACCGACCCGGACGATGACCGGCCCCAGGCACGGAATCAACTCGTCGAAACTCGTCGGCGTCGGCTGACCGGCCGCGTGGAACTCCGACACCGGTCGCATATCCCTGTCGAACAAGGCTCTGAGGCGGGCATGCCCCTGTGATCCCGTATACGCCGAGTCGTACCACAGTTTGGTCAGACGATGGGACAGCTCCCGATGCTCCGCGACCCGCACCGACTCGTGCACCAGCATCGTGTGATGCCGGAAATACCCGTCGCCCAGCGCCGGATTGTGCGCTTCCCGATACAGCTTCACCGCACCGGACAGGACATACATGTCCAACGCCTGCTGCAACCAAGTGTCGTCCAGATCGTCCGACAGCTCGACGCCCCGAACATGCGCCGCCTCCTGCGAGTTCGCGATCGTCCGCGCCTCCACCGGGACGTCCGAATCGAGGTCGTGGAAATCCCGCACGCCCATGTAGCCGTCGGGACGCTGCAGGGAAATGATGAAGTCCTTCGGGAAAATGTCCACCGCATCCGACGGGTCGATGAACACGTTCGCGAACGGCGTCGCCGTGTACCCCACGTACTGGGCCCGCGGCAGCCGGGCGAGCAACTGCGCGAGCAGCCCGTTGATCGCCGTCCGATCCGCCTGCCCGTCCCGCCACTTCTTGGGATTCGACGTGTTGACGGACGCCTGATCGGACTCGTCGTCGACGATCAGCACCGGAATCTGATCCAACGGCGTGTGGATCTTCCCCAGATCCTTCAGCAGCTTCGTCAACACCGCCTTGTTCTTCTTCACCACCATCAGCCGCGCCTTGCTGGCGTGTAGATTGTCCGGGTGGTAAAGCGGATACTCCGGCCGGGTCTTCTCGAAGTCCAACGCCGAGATGCCGGCCCGCAACCGCTTGTAGTCGTCGTCGCGGGTGGTCAGCCGTTCGATGTCGAACGCACCCATCAGCGAAGGCAGACACCCGTGCCGCAAAAACCTGCCTTCGTGCCATTCACGGTCGTCGCCGTAGTCGAGGTCCTCCCACACGGCCGGATCGTCGCGATCCCGTCCCCGCAGGATGTTCTCCTCACCCACCAGCTCCATGTCCAGGCGACGCTGAGTCTGACCACGCAGCAGGTTCAGCGTGCCGCCCAACACGATGACCAGCCGATAGCCGGCGTCCATCGCCTTCGCCACGACACCGGTGAAGTTCGCCGTCTTGCCGCTCTGCACGTAGCCGACGACCAACCCCTTGGACTGGTACGCCTCCGCCGCCGTCGGGTCGGCAAGACGTTCCACGACACGCGTCGTCGCCTCGTCCAATGCCGCCACGGACTCGGGCTTCCACCGCTTGCTCTCGATCAGCAACCGCCGGTAGGCGGGCCAGTACCACCCCGCACGCTTGGGGTCGTACCACGGCGTGAAGTCGTCGCTGATGACCGTGGGCCCGGCCTCCGTCGCCACCGGCGCCACCGCGTCCAGCAACTTCGCCGTGCCGTCGTCCACCCCCAACACGCCGTACAGCGCCGCCCGCCGCTCCCACGTCCGAGCCGGACGATCGGTCCACACCGGCTCCGTGTCCACGTCCCAGGCCGACAACGCCCCCCGCCACAGGATGAGCAACGGATCCCCGGCCGACCCCTGGCCGAGCCGCGCGCGGAAGTACGCCTCGTCCAGGTCCGGAACCGGCTCCACCTCTTCCGCGGCAAACTCCAAGGCCCGTGCCAACGCCCGCGGTTTCCGCCGCATCACGGACAGCGCGGCCTCGTGCACGAGATACAACGGATCGGTGGTCATCCCTCGAAGCCTCCTCGGGCCACGTCGGAAAAGAGCGACGCAACCGCGCCGCCCGCAGGCGCCATGTCGGTGACGTCGATGCGGTAGGAAACGTCGACCAGCCGCGACCGGACGGCCACCGGCAGATCGAACGCGTCGGGCGTCAACCGAGGAAAAGCGGCGTCCACGGCCAGCATCAGGGGCGATGTCCGCAAGACCCACCGCTCGTCGGGCAAGCGCGCATGCTCCGGCAGCCACCCCCACGACCGAAGCGCTGCTTCGAACGCCTCGAACATCGCGGGGGCTTCCACACCGATGCGCTTGCGAACGCCCTCGATTCGCTCCGCCAACGACGTTCCGGCCGCGCCACCCCGGGTGAACTGCAACGAACAGAAAAGAAGCTCACGGCCGGGCGTGGGAACCAGCTGCGTGGTGCTCCCGATGTGGTGCACGCGCCGTTCCAAGGCCGTCGTCTTCACTTCGAGATCCGCTTCCGGCAAACCGAAGTCGTGCTCCTCGCCCGCCCCGGCACGCCACGCTTCCACAGCCGTCGGCCACCCGTACACGGTGGCGAGACGTTCCAACACGTGCAGCTCGCCGAGCAGCCCCAGACGCTCGCTCGCGGGCAAACCACCGATCCGGGCCAGCAGTTCCGACCAGGACCGAAGCGTCTGCGTCAACGCCAGGGTCGGTGCCGTCCCCGCGCGCACGCGTTCGGCCACACCCGCCAGCAGGTCGTGGAAGTCTCGGAACAGCCCGGATTCCGTCGTCGACAGCTCCATCAACCGTCGACCGTCCTGCTGCACCTTGGCCACCCGGATCGCCGCCATCGGCGAGGACGGCAGACGATCACCCGGCCGGATCTCGACCCGCAGCCCGACACGCGCCGCGTGATCGTCCACGAAGTACTCGACGTACGGCGCACCCCGGTCCAGCGGTATCCGCCGTCCGACGCCGGACGCGAGACATCCCGCGATCTCGCCCCAGGCTCCGTACGCGTGCGCCCGGTCGACCGACGGCCCCATGCCCGTCAAGACTCGATCAACCCCATCTCGCTCTTCGCGGCCGCCACGAGAATGCTCTGCCACAGCGCCAAGTTGTCCCGCTCGCGCGGCCCCTGCATCTCCGACTCGAACACCTTGTGCAACAGCAAATAGAGCAACGCCTTCAACAGCGGCAAATCGTTCAGTCCACCCGGCCGACCGCCCAACAACGTCGGCCGATACTGCTGATTCAGGTAGATGACGTGATCCTCGCGGTCGAGTTCGAAGAACGTGTCCGCGTCGATGAACCGCCACCGAATCGACACCGGCTCCTCCCCCTCGACAAAGGGAAGCTCGGCATCCATGGCCTTGCGCAGAGCCGGTTCGAAGCCCATCCCCGGCGGAATCACCGGCTTGCGCTCGACACCTGCCCGCTTGCGCGCCTCGCGGTACGCGCCCTCCGCATCGCCCAGATAATCGACGAAGGCGCGACCGTCACCGTCGGCCGACTCTTCGACGGCCACGGCGAAAATCGGGGCCGTCTCCACTCCTGCCTTCTTCACGGTAAGTCGGAAGAGGTCCCCGGAGTGCACCGGAAGATCGATCGCGACCCGGGCGAGGGAGAAATGCTGTTCGGGCTGCCGAAACCCGTTCCATCCACCCGCCTGGACGAGGCGGTCGTTGCGGTAGAAGTAGAAACCCTGACGCTCCAACACGCTGCCGTGCGCGCGGTACTCCGGCATGCTCGACTTGGCCGGCCAGATGTGCGCGGCCAGGGGAAGTTCGCCGACATCGCCGAGGTTCGCCCGGAACTCCCGGGGATACCCGGGACGACCGGGCATCGGGTACCCGAACGGGTCCAACGGCTCGACGCCGTACTCCATGTACACCACGCCCGAGCGGACGTCCTCGACGGCGATCGTGATGTTGAAGTCCGGCCTTGCCAGGAACCGGTGCAGATACAGTCCCAGATGCAGACCGAGCTTGTCGATCACCCGGTGCAGGTAGCGATCGGTCTGCCCAAGGTCGCCGTGCTTCGGGAAGTCCTTCACCCCGTCCCAGCGCACGACCGTGCCCTGCCACGTGATCGGACGGTCGGCATAGCGATCCAACAACGTCTGGGCGTAATCCGGTTCGACGATGTCGCAGAGGAAGTCCGTGCGTGCCTGTTCCATCCGCCAACGACGTCCGATGGGACGACTGCGCTTCGTCTTGGTGACCACGGTCAACGCCGTCGCGTGGCTCAGCGAGGCCGACTTGAGACCGGTGCCGAACATCCCCAGCGCGTCGGCCGCGTAGTCGCGACGGCCCCCCACGGTCATCGCGACGTCGAGGGCGGACTCGTCCATCCCGGCGCCGTCGTCGACGACCAGCAGGCTGACCAGGTGGTCGCCGTCGCGAAGAAAGTGCACGACGACGTCCTGCGCGCCGGCGTCGATCGAGTTGTCGACGAGGTCGGCAATCGCGACCTCGAATCCGTACCCCTGACTGGTCAGGGCATCCATGTACCGCGCGTCCGGCCGCAGCCGCTTGGATCCGGATGTCGGTACGTCGAACTGCCAGTCGGTCATGCCCCGCCTCACCACCGGACCGCGCACCCCATCGCGGTCGTCCACTGATCGGTTTCCGAGCATAGGCGGGGGCATCTCCGGGCCCGACGCCCTCGGCTCGGAGCGACCTTAACTCCTTCGAGTGAATCATTTGGTTGCCTGTTCATAGAACGACAGGCAAGGGCCTGATATCGATCACAAGTTGATCGTTTTGTCGGTCGTTTGTGCTCGCCTTGGGCCGCCTTGCGGCCGCGTTCGAACCGGGGTCTCGGTGGGATGATCTCCGCCATGACGATGGAGTTCATGCGGGTGGTGACGCTGGCGGAAGCCGGCTCGATGTGTGCGGCGGCGTTGGCGGCGGCCGGCCGGCGGGGGGTGCGGGTGTCGGTCGGGGTGGTCGACGCCGGGGGAAATCTCGTCGCGTTTCAGCGGATGGACGGGGCGGAGATTGCCGGGCCTGAGTTGGCGGTGGGGAAGGCGTATACGGCGGTGGCGAATAGTTGCGCGACGCATGAGTTGACGGAGGCTGCGGCGCCTGGGGGTGGGTTGTACGGGCTGCAGGCGGCCAGTGGGGGGCGGTACGTGGTGTTCGGCGGTGGGGTGCCGTTGTGGTGGGAGGGGCGGGTTGTCGGGGGTGTGGGGGTGACCGGGGCTCCGGATGCGGCGGATGACGTGGCGTGTGCGGAGGCCGCGGCCGCGGTGTGGGAGTGAGCGGGGTGGTGGAGGACGTCACCGCGGACGAGTTGGCGGGTGAGTTGGTGGCGCTCGTCCGGCGGCGCGGGAGTGGCCGGATGGTGGTCGGGCTGGTCGGGGCGCCGGGGGCGGGGAAGTCGACGTTGGCGCGGGCGTTGGTGGACGGGGTCGGGGGTGTGCTGGGGCCGGGAGTCGCGGCGTACGTGCCGATGGACGGGTTCCATCTGTCGAACGAACAGCTGGCGCGGATCGGATGGTTGGAGCGCAAGGGGGCGCCGCAGACGTTCGATGCGTGGGGGTACGCGGCGCTGCTCGGGCGGTTGGTGAGTGAGCCGGGGCACGACGTGTTCGTGCCGGATTACGACCGGGTGGTGGATCAGCCGATCGCCGCTCGGCATGTCGTGGCGCCGTCGGTGCGGCTGGTGGTGGCGGAGGGGAATTACCTCGCCGTGGATGCGCCGGAGTGGCGGGCGGTGCGCCGTCATCTGGACGTGCTGTGGTACGTCGATGCGCCCGACGAGGTACGGGAGCAGCGGTTGTTCGCACGGCAGCGGACCGGCGGGCGGGCTGCGGCAGCGGCGCGGGATTGGGTGGAGCGGAGCGATCGGCCCAATGGGGAGGTGGTGAAGGGGACTGTGGGGCGGTGCGATCGGGTGCTGCGGGTACGGACGGTCGGATGATGCAGCGGTGTTGGGATGGGAGCGCGGCGTCGGCCGAGTGCGGGATCGGCCGCGTGTGTAAACCGCGCAACCCAGGTAGGCGCGCAACTCGCGCGACGCGCGTATTCGGCTGATCGTGTCGTGCGTCCTCCCGAAAGGGGGCTTTGTCTGGCACCGTTGTGGGCGTTCCAGCTCCGCCTTGTAAGCCTTGCAAGCCTTGCAAGCCTTGTAAGCCTTGGGCCCTGGGCGTCGGACCTTCGGCCCGAGGGCTCGGGTAAGACGTCATCTCATTTGGTGAGTCTGCGATAGCAAATGAGGGTGCAGGCGATGGCGGTGAAGGCGAGGAAGTGTTCGGGCTTGCGTTCGTAGCGGCGGTGCAGGCGGCGGCAGCCGGCGAGCCATGA